>JBEKAU010000179.1:0-5836 GCA_050015755.1 Vulcanimicrobiaceae bacterium
CACCGCGGCCAACCCGCTGCAGCCGCGCACGATCCAACTCTCGTACATGCTCAACACCGGCGCGCGCTCGGGTGCCGGCGGCGCGCACATCCCGGGGATGCGCGGCGGCGGACGCCAACTCGCGCAAGCCTCGCCGCAGCCGTCGCCGGGTCCCGGCGGTCGCGGGCTGCTCGGGTTCGGCCAGTTACATTTCGTCGAGCCGCCGGACGGTACCGATCCGCTCGCGGTCGCGACGAGTCGGCCCGAGTGCACCGCCGATCTGCAGCCGATCGCGCAGAAGGCGCTCGCGCAACTCGGCGCCGCGGCGAAGGCTTACGCGGCCGGGGCGACGACGCTGCCCGCGGTCGACGGCATCTCCGTGACCGCGCACGGTCCCGCGAGCGGGCCGTGGTGGTTCGGCTTGGGGCCGAACATCCCGCAGGGTCTGCAGCGGCGTCCTCCGGGCGCGGGCGGCCAGGGTGGTGGCGGGCGCCGCGGCGGGTTCGGCGGACCCGGTGGTGGCCCGGGCGGCCCCGGTGGTCCGGGCGGTGAGGGTCCGCCGGGCGGATTCCAACCGGATGTCAGCGTCGGTCCGAACCCCGGGACCTCGCCGCGCCCGCAATTCTCGCCCAGCCCCGAGCTGATCGCGGCGATCCAGCCGTTCCGTGCGCTCGTGTCGTGCTCGTACGGCACCGTGCTGACGCCGGACGAGGCGAGCGCGAAGGGTCTGGATGTCGGGACCGGCGGCCCCGAGGCGCCGCCGGCGCCGGGCGCCAGCCCCGAGCCCTCCCCCAGCCCCGCGCCGGGAGCAAGTTCGGGACCGGGCGAAGGGCGCGGCCGCGGGGGACGCGGCGGACGCGGATTCTTGCAGTACGCTCCGAACGTCGGCATCTTTGTGGTGCGGGCACCGGAGCTCGGCACCGGCGGAGGGAGCGTTAAAAAGTAGGATGGCGAGCGCGGCACGGGTCCTGGTGATCGATGACGAGCGGCATCTGCGTGAGCTCCTCGAGCTCGGGTTGGCAGAGGACGGCTTCGAGGTCAAGAGCGCGCCCGACGGCCGCGCCGGCTTGCAGATCGTGCGCGATTGGCGTCCCGACGCCATCGTGCTCGACGTGATGCTGCCGTTCGTGGACGGCTTGGAGCTCTTGCCGATGCTGCGGCGCGTTACCGAGGCGCCGATCCTCATGCTCAGCGCGAAGGCCGACACCGACGACAAGATCACCGGCCTGCGCCGCGGCGCCGACGACTACATCCCCAAGCCGTTCGAGATGACCGAGCTGGTTGCGCGCCTGCAATCGGCGCTGCGCCGGCCGCGGTTGGAACAGCCCTCGATCGTCGCCTACGCCGACCTCTCGATCGATCTCGATCGGCGCGACGTCAAGCGCGGTGACCGCCACATCGATCTCTCCGCGCGCGAGTACGCGTTGCTGCTCACGTTCGTGCGCAACCCGGAGCGCGTCTTCACCCGCGACCAGCTGCTCGATCTCGTCTGGGGCACCGATCGCGACGTCGGTCCCGGTGCGGTGGAGACCTACGTCTCGTACCTGCGCGCCAAGATCGACGCCGGCTTCGAGCCCAAGCTCATCCGCACCATCCGCGGCGCCGGCTACGCGCTAAGGGCGCACTGAGATACCGGTGATGGACCGAGCGCCGCAGCATCGCGCCTTTGCCCGAATCTCATTGCGAGGTCGGGTCGGGGGCCCCACGCTTTGCGTGGGGGGCGCGGAGCCTGGGGCGGAGCGCCGTTAGAATGTTCACCACGTTCGCACGGCGGTTGACGTCCTGGTACGTGGCGGCGGGCGTGGTGTTGGTCGTCGTCGTGCTCGGCGCGCTGGCGGTCGTCGCCATGTATTTCTACGTGCAGCTCGTCAACGACAGCGTCGATACCGACACGCGGGAGGCGGTCGCGTTCAGCGAGCGCGCCGTGGTGCGCCACCAATCCTTCGACGATGCGGCCCGGGAGATCGAAGCGCGCCTCTCGCGCAACGGGATCCGCATTCTCGCCTATCAGTTCCCGCCGCCGCGCAGCGCGCCGCCGCATCAACCGGGCCGACTCCCGCCGGCGACGATCGTCATGAACGGCCAGACGAGTCACGGCGACGTGCGCGAGAAGCGCCTGCAGGGCAGCCGCTTGGGGCTCGCGCTGCAGACGGCGTTCGCCGGACGACGCCAGACGGTCGAGTTCGTCGGCGGTTGGCTCGACGTGCTCCCGGATCCCGATGCGACACAGCGGGTCGCGGCGTGGCTGCTGGTCGCGATGGTGGTCGTCGGCGTACTGGCCGGCGGGCTCGCGTGGCTGACCGGCCGCTTCATCACCTCGCAGGTGCTGCAGCCGCTGGTCGAGGTCACCGAGGCGCTGCAGCGCTTCGCCGCGCGCGACTTTCGCCCACAGGCGATCGCGGTGGCCGGCAAGAGCGAGTTCGACGCGATCGCGCTCGCGTACAACGCCGCGGCGGCGCAGGTCGCGGCGGCCTTCGCCGAGCGCGCCCAGGCCGAGCAGCAGATGCGCCAGTTCGTCGCGGACGCCGGGCACGAGCTGCGCACGCCGCTGACAATCGTGCTCGGGTACATCGACCTGCTGCGCCGCCGCGCCGATGAAGGCGACGAGCGTTCGCGGCGGATCTTTACCTCGATCGCGCTCGAAGGCGTGCGGATGCGCACGCTGATCGACAACCTCGTGCTGCTGGCGCGTATGGAAGGCGACGACCGCCGCGAGGTCGAGCCGTTTGCCCTGCGCGACCTGCTCGAGCAGATCGTCGACGGGCGGCGCCTGATCGCCCCGGGCCGCCGGATCGATCTCGACGCCGACGTCGACGCGACGATCATCGGCAACCGCGACGAGATCCACGAAGCGATCGCGAACGTGGTCGACAACGCGCTCAAGTACGCGCCCGAGTCGCCGATCGTGGTCCGCGCGCGCGCGGTCGACGGCGGCGTCGAGGTGCAGATCAGCGATCGGGGTCCCGGCATCGCGGTCGAGGACCGCGAGGCGATCTTCGATCGCTTCTACCGCGGCCGCGAGCGCGGCGAGGTCGAAGGGTCGGGGTTGGGTCTGGCGATCGCCAAGCGCGCGCTCGAACGTGCCGGCGGCTCGCTCGCGCTCGCCGAGACCTCATCGGCCGGCACGACGTTCGCGATCCGGCTGCGCGCCGACCAAACGACGCCGCGCGAGCGCGTCGTGCGCGCCTAGCGCCGGCGAACGAGCGAGCCGACCCTCGGCGTAACGCGGGGGCGCGATGGGCACGCTGCGAGCCATGAGCGACACGCGTGCCGAGACAGTCCGTTACGACGGAACCGACAAGACCCAGAGCGAGGACCGCGAGCTGCACTCGTTGCAGGCGTATGTCAGCGATCTCCTCGCGCTCGAACGCCACATCGAGCGGCCGATCGAGGCGCAACGGACCTCGGAGACGCTCGCCGGCTATCCGTCCGCCAAGGCGCTGATCGACCAGATCGCTGCGCAGAACCGCGCGCACATCGAGGCGCTCGAAGCGACGTTGAAGCGGCTCGGCGGTCACGGCGCGGCACCGCTGAAGAGCGCGTGGGCGAGCCTGCTCGGGAGCGCCGCCTCGGCGATCGGTGCGAGCCGCAAGACGAAGGTCACCAAGTGGCTGCGCGACGACGACACCGCGCTCAACCTGGCCGCGTTCAGTTACGGCCTCTTGCACGCGAGTGCGGTCGGCTTGAGCGACGAGGCCGTGGCGCGCCTGGGCCGCGCCGGGATGGCCGATTACGCGCGCTCGGTCATGGAGATCAACCAGCTCGTGCCGGAGATCGTCTTGCGCGAACTGGCCGAGGAAGGCAACCTCGTCGCGACCGGCGCGGCCGATCGCATCCGCGAGGAGACCAACGAGATCTGGCGCCGCCAAGCCGGCGCCGCGCGCACCTAACCGCTCGACTGTTTCGCGAGCGTGACCATCTCGCGCATACGCGGGTGGTCGCGCTCTTGTTCTTTCATCCACTCGTCGAGGTCGGGGACCACGCCGCCGGTGCGAAACACCCAGTAATAGGTGTTGAGGTCTCCCAGGTACGCGAAGCGTTTGCGCGTGTCGCGGCGCAGCGCGTCGTAGGTCGTGAACGAACGCTGGTACGCGCTCACCGAGCCGAACTCGCGCTCGAGGTCGAGCAGCGCGCGCGCGTTGCGTACCGTGCCGGTGATCTTCGGCCGTGAATGGACGATCCCGCCGGCCCGCATCAGGCGTTCGACGTCCTCGTCGGTATACGCGGCGACCTTCTCGACGACGAAATCGTCGAAGGCGCGGATGTAGTCGTCCCAGTGCGCGTCGACCATCGCCCACGAGAGGCCGGCCTGAAAGACGGCGCGGCTGATCACCGCCAGGTGATCGTGCAGCGTGGGCTGGGCGATCACACGCGGGATGCGCTCGACCGGGGTCGGCCGTTTGGGGATCCGGATCGGAGGAGCCGCCTTCGGCGGCTGCTCTCCACGCCTCGCTCGTGCCACGGGTACGGCTTCCTTCGCCACCGCTGGCCTGCTCGCTCCTCTCTCCTCGGAAGGGGGCCGACCGGTGAGGGGGAGGGGCGGGCGACCTGGACGACACTATGGGCACGGAGTGCGCTCGACCTGGGTCCTGATCGCGGCGATCCTCGGTTCGGCGATGAGCTTCGTCGACGGCAGCGCGGTCAACGTGGCACTGCCGATCGTGCAGCACGACTTGGGCGCCTCGAGCGCGTCGATGCAGTGGGTCATCGAAGCGTACGCGCTGTTCATGGCCGCGTTGCTGCTGCTCGGCGGCGCACTCGGCGATCTCTACGGACGCCGCAAGCTGTTCGCGATCGGCGTCGCCATCTTCGCCGCGGCCTCGGCGTCGTGCGCGTTCGCGCCGAACGTCTCGGTGCTGATCGTCGCACGCTGCGTGCAAGGCGTCGGCGCCGCACTCTCGGTGCCGGAGTCACTGGCGTTGATCAGCGCGTCGTACGAAGGTGCCGCGCGCGGCCGTGCGATCGGAACGTGGTCGGCGTTCGCCTCGCTGACCGGTGCGCTGGGTCCGGTCATCGGCGGCTGGCTCGCGGAGCACGTCACCTGGCGCGCCGTCTTCCTGATCAACGTCCCGCTGGCGATCGCGGTGATCGCGATCGCGGTGCTGCGCGTCCCCGAGTCGCGCGACGACGACGAACCGCGTACGCTCGATTTCGCCGGCGCGGTGCTCGCCACGATTGGCTTGGGTGCGTTGACCGCCGGTCTGATCGCCGCGCAGGGTGGACACCCCGGCGTGCTCGGGGCGAGCGCGATCGTCGTCGGCGTCCTGGTCTTGGCCGCGTTCGTGCTGGTCGAGCTGCGCGAGAAGGCGCCGATGATCCCGCCCTCGCTCTTTGCCGTGCGCGCGTTCACGGTCGCGAACATCTACACGCTGGCACTCTACGCGGCGCTGGGCGGGACCCTGTACTTCGTCCCGTTCCTGCTCATCGACGTACAGCACTACGCGCCGACCGCCGCCGGTGCCGCGTTCCTGCCGTTCGTCATCTTGCAGGCGGTGTTGGGCCGCTGGTCGGGCGGGCTCGTGGCGCGGTTCGGTGCGCGCCGGTTGCTGTTCGCCGGCGGCCTGGTCGCGACGGCGGCGTTCCTGCTCTACGCGCTGCCGGGGATCGGCGGTTCCTACTGGACGACGTACTTCCCGGCGACGACGGTGCTCGGCATCGCGGGCGTGCTGTTCATCGCGCCGCTGACGACGACGGTCTTCGACGCGGTCTCGCAAGCGCGCAGCGGCGTCGCGTCGGGAGTCAACAACGCGGTCTCACGGATCGCCGGGCTGCTCGCGATCGCCGGCTTCGGGATCATCTACACGATCTTCGCGCCGCGCGGCACGGCCGACGCCGACCCGCACGCGCAGCTGGCCGG
>JBEKAU010000180.1:0-5812 GCA_050015755.1 Vulcanimicrobiaceae bacterium
CAAGCTCATCGTCGCCGACCCGCGCGGGATCGACCTCGTGCGCACGCCGCACGTCAAGGCCGACTACCACCTCAAGCTGCGTCCCGGCACCAACGTCGCGTTGCTGAACTCGCTCGCCCACGTGATCGTCACCGAAGGGCTTGCGAACGACGCGTTCGCGCTCGAGCGCTGCGAGCCGGCCGAGTACGAAAAGTGGAAGGCCTTCGTCGCGCCGGAGAACCACTCGCCCGAAGCGCTCGAGCCGATCACCAGCGTGCCGGCCGCCGAAGTGCGCGCCGCTGCGCGTCTGTACGCAAGCGTTCCCAACGCGGCCATCTACTACGGGCTGGGTGTCACCGAGCACAGCCAGGGTTCGACCTCCGTCATGGGGATCGCGAACCTGGCGATGGCGACCGGCAACTTCGGCCGCGAAGGCGTCGGCGTCAACCCGCTGCGCGGACAGAACAACGTCCAGGGCTCGTGTGACATGGGCTCGTTCCCGCACGAGTTCAGCGGCTACCGCCATGTCTCCGATGACAAGGTGCGCGGCCTGTTCGAACAAGCGTGGGGCGTGCACCTCGACAACGAGCCCGGCCTGCGCATCCCCAACATGTTCGAAGCCGCGCTCGACGGCTCGTTCAAGGGCCTCTACCTCGAAGGCGAGGACATCGCGCAGTCGGATCCCGACACCCAGCACGTCGAGTCGGCCCTGACCTCGATGGAGTGCATCGTCGTCCACGACATCTTCCTCAACGAGACCGCGAAGTTCGCGCACGTCTTCCTGCCCGGCAGCTCGTTCCTCGAGAAGAATGGGACGTTCACCAACGCCGAGCGCCGCATCCAGATGGTGCGCAAAGTGATGCGCCCGTTGGCCGGCAAGGAAGACTGGGAAGTGACGATGGGCCTTTCCGCCGCGCTGGGCTATCCGATGGACTACACGCATCCCAGCCAAATCATGGACGAGATCGCGCGGCTGACGCCGACGTTCACCGGCGTGAGCTACGAGAAGCTCGACCGGCTCGGCAGCATCCAGTGGCCGTGCAACGACGCGGCGCCCGACGGGACGCCGACGATGCACGAGACGACGTTCGTGCGCGGCAAGGGCAACTTCGTGCTCACCGAGTTCGTCGCGACCGACGAGAAGGTGACCCGCAAGTTCCCGCTCTTGCTCACCACGGGTCGCATCCTCTCGCAGTACAACGTCGGCGCGCAGACGCGGCGCACCGAGAACGGGCGCTGGCACGAAGTCGATCGGCTCGAACTGCATCCGCACGACGCCGAGGATCGCGGCATCAAGGAAGGCGATCTGGTCGAGATCGCCAGCCGTGCCGGCTCGACGGTGCTGCCGGCAAAGATCACCGAGCGGGTGCAGCCGGGCGTCGTCTACACGACCTTCCACTATCCGACCTCGGGCGCCAACGTCGTCACCACGGACAACTCCGATTGGGCGACCAACTGTCCTGAGTACAAGGTGACGGCGGTGCAAGTCTCGCGTGTCCTCACGCCCTCGGAGTGGCAGCAGAAGAAGAGCAGCTTCGATGAGGAGCAGGAGCTCTTGCTGCGCCACGGTCTGGCCGTCGAGGAGCCGGTGGCGCCGGTCACCGCTCGCTGATGCGTGCCGAACGGTTGGTGACGATGGCCAACCAGATCGCCAGTTTCTACGAGACCCAGCCCGATCGGGACGTCGCCGCGAACGCGGTGGCGAGCCACATTCGGCGGTTTTGGGCGCCCCCGATGCGCCGCGACCTCCACCTCTACGTCGACCAGGGCGGCGAAGGCGTCAGCCCACTCGTCCTCGAGGCCCTCAGGACACCGACCCTCGCCCGCTGAAGGAAGCCGGGTGCTGATCCGGCAGCTGCAGTATCTCGTGGCGCTGGCGCACGAAGGGCACTTCGCGCGCGCGGCGGAGCGCTGCGGCGTCTCGCAGCCGACCCTCTCGGCGGCGTTGCGGCAGCTCGAGGACGAGCTCGACACGGCGATCGTCGAGCGCGGCAACCGCTTCCGCGGCTTCACCGCCCAGGGCCAGATCGTGCTGGACTGGGCGCGCCGGATGCTCGCCGACGAACGCTCGCTGCGCCAGGAGCTGGACGCCTCGCGCGGGATGCTCAGCGGCCGGCTGCGGTTGGGCATCATCCCCTCGGTGAACGCGGTCGTCCCGGATTTGACGACCAGCTTTTTGCAGGCGCACCCGCTGGTCGGGATCGACGAGATCGAGACGACTTCGCACGAGGTGCTGCGCGATCTGGCGACCTTCGATCTCGACGGCGCGGTGACGTACGTCGACGACGAGCCGCTCGACCACGTGCGCACCTTGCCGATCGCCGTCGAGCGCTACGTCGCGATCGTGCCGGCGGGAATCGCGGCGCCCGAAGGCACGACGCTGCGCTGGGCTGATGCGGCGCGCTTGCCGCTGTGTCTGCTGCGACCCGACATGCAGAACCGCCGCATCTTCGACGCGGCGTTCGCCGCGGCCGGTGTGACGCCGAACGTCAAGGTCGAGGTCTACTCGATGATGGCGAAGCTGAGCTACGTGCAATCGGGCCGCTTCGCGACGTTGATGCCGGCGACGATGGCATCGTGGGTCGACGCGCTGGCCGGCGTGCGCGTTCTGCCGCTCGTCGAGCCCGACGTCGCCAAGACCGTCGGCCTGGTGATCGCGGAGCGCGATCCGGTGCCCGCCCTGATCGAGGCGTTCTGGCAGCACGTGCGCGCGCGCGTCGCCGCCGCGGCGCCGGCCGGCTGACGATGCGCCCGACGATCGATCCCGACCATCCGCTCTTCGGCCTGGGGTACGCGGAGCCGATCGCGCAGCGTTCGTTCATTCGTCTGCACGATGGCGAGGCGAGCGACGAGAGCGCGAACGTCGCCGAGGAGACGCCGGTCGCGCTCGTCTTCAACGGCTGGCCGCACGTCGTGATGATGTGCACCCCGGCCGACGTCGAGGACTTCGCGATCGGCTTCACGCTGACCGAAGAGATCGTCTCGAGCCGCGCGGAGATCACGAGCGTGCAGGTCGTGCGCTCGAGCCAAGGGATCGAAGCGCAATTGGTGATCCCCGAGGCGGCGGCCGAAGCGTTGCGCGGGCGCGGCCGTTCGCTGGTCGGGCGCACCGGCTGCGGCCTGTGCGGTGTGACGACGATCGACGACGCGCTGCGCCCGGGGCACACCGTCGCAACGCCCGCGACCTTCGCCGTCGAAGCACTCTATCGCGCCGGCGCCGAGCTGCCGGCATGGCAGCGCTACAACGACGGCACCGGCGCGGTGCACGCCGCCGGCTGGGCGACCCGCGAGGGCGAGATCGTGCTGGTGCGTGAGGACGTCGGTCGCCACAACGCGCTCGACAAGCTGGTCGGCGCGATGGTGCGCGACGGTCGCGACCCGGCCGAGGGTTTCGCGATCGTCACCAGTCGCGCAAGCTATGAGCTGGTGCAGAAGTGCGCCGTTGCGGGGATCGCGCTCTTGGCCGCGATCTCGCGGCCGACGGGTCTGGCGGTGCGGATGGCCGACGCCGCCGGCGTGACGCTCGCGGCGCTGCTGCGCGGCAGCAGCGTCAACGTCTATAGCCACCCCGACCGCATCCGATGAGCCGTGTCGTGCGCGGAGTCGCCATCGTCTTCTTCGTGGCGGTCCTGTATTTGATCGTCGCGGACGGGCTCGCGCCGTGGATCGCGTTGCCGCAACTCGACAGCGTCGGCTTCACCCTCGTCTTTGTCGTGTTTGCGCTCGCGCATTGCTGGGCGGCGTACGGCGCGCGCCGCACGCTCGTCTTCTTCCTCGCTGCGGCGATCATCTCGTATGCGCTCGAAGAAGCCGGCGTGCACACAGGCGCGATCTACGGCCCCTATCACTACGGCGACATGCTCGGTTGGAAGATCGATCGCGTCCCGGTGTTGATCCCGCTGGCGTGGTTCATGATGATCTATCCGTCATGGATCGTCGCGCGCGCGATCCTGCGCGGCGCGGCGGTCGACTCGCCCGTGGGGATCGTCTTGCAGGCGCTCGTCGCAGCGCTGATCATGAGTGCCTGGGACAGCGTGATGGATCCCGGGATGGCCGCGGCGGGCAACTGGGTGTGGGAAGCCGGCGGCCCGTACTTCGGCGTTCCGCTGCGCAACTACGCCGGTTGGGTGCTCACGACGTTCTTGGTCTACTGCGTGGCCGGCGTGCTCTGGCGCGGCGGCGGCCGCCGTGCTCCCCAGGTCGACGCCGGCTTTGCCGCGTTACCGGTCATCATCTACGCGGCGTACGCGCTCGCGTACGTGACACCCAAGCATCTGCCGGCGCTGCAGATCGTCGCGCTCTTCGCGATGGGGACCCCGGCGTTGATCGCGCTGGCACGGATCGGGCTGCCGACCGCCTCGCGCACGATCTGACGACCGCGGAAGGAAAGCGGCTGCCGCGGCCCGCAGCGGTCGGGAGGCCGTGCTTCACGATCCGTTGGAACGGGAAGCTTCCAGTGAAGCGCCCGCTCGCTTCGACGCAGGAGACACATCGTCGGCAACCCGCCGCGCGGACGACGAACGGCTTGTCGCGTGGCTGGGCGAGATCGCGCGCACGCGCGACTTCACCCGCGATCCGCCGGCAGTGACGATGGCCGTCGCCGACCGGGCTGTATTGCAGCGGTTCGTCGACGGTTTGCGCAACGAGCTGCTCGACTATCGCGAGATCGTCGACGCGGCGGCCGACAGCGTCGAGCGCAACGCGCGCCAACTCGGCGGGATCGTCGCGTCGACGGGTGAGCAGACCGCCGTGGTCGAGCGAACGGCCGCAGCGGTCGCCGAGATCGAGCAGGGCGCGGCCAACGTCGCCGAGACCGCCCACGCGCTGCGCGCGCTCGGTGCGACCCTGGCGGCGTCGACGCGCTCGTACGACGCCGGGATTGCCGGTGTGCTGGGGCGCTTGGAAGCACTCGCGAGCACGATCGAGGGGACGGGCACCTTCGCCGCGACGACCGAGCGCGGACGGGTTGGGATCGAGAGCTTCCTCGAGCGGCTGCGCCGGATCGCGCGCCAGTCGCGGCTGCTCGGGATCAATGCCGCGATCGAGGCTGCCCATCTCGGCGAGGCCGGACGCGGTTTCGTGATCGTCGCCGACGAAGTCAAGCGGCTCTCGACCTCGACCGCGGAGTCGACGGTCGACGTCGCCGCGATCGAGCGCGAACTGCACGATGCGGGCGATCGCGTGAAGACCGCGATCGGCGAGGCGAGCGCGATCGTCCACGGCCTGGCCGCCGGACTCGCTGCGGCGCAGCACCATTCCACCGATCGGGCCGAGCAGGTCGTCGTCCTCGAGCGCGCGATCGGCGACGTCGCCGCGCTGGTCGCGCAGCAAAGTACGAGCCTCGCCCGGGTGGGCCAGACCGTGCACGGCGTCGCGCAGCACGCGCAGGACGTCTCGGCCGCGGCACAGCGTGCCGCGGGCCTGGCGCTCGGCGACGCGCTCGGCACGCTCCGTGCAGCGCTCGGCCGCAGCACGCTCGGTACGCGCACGCGCCATACGAACGGGACGGTCGACCTGGCGCTGATCCCGGGCCGCGTGCGGCAGGCCGCAGCAGCGTTGCGTGACGAGGTCGACGCGGACGAGCGCGCGCTTCTTGCATCGGTCTCGCGCGTCGCGGTCGCGATCGCGCGCAACAGCTTCGAATGGCGCGCGATCGGGACGGCGCTCAGCTCGCTCGGCGCGCTGCTCGACGACGTCGCGCGCACGATCGAGGAGCTGACCGGCGGCGCGAGCGCGGCGGCCGGCGCGACGCAGCGCATGCGTACCGCGATCGACGCAATTCGCGCCGGCTTCGGCGCCGCGGTCGGCGAGCTGCAAAGCGCGCTCGACCGAG
>JBEKAU010000181.1:0-5807 GCA_050015755.1 Vulcanimicrobiaceae bacterium
GATGTCAATGACGTTCAGCACGACTTCCCGTCTCGGCGCGCTCGCGCTCGCCCTCGGTTTGGTCGGCGTCGCGCCGCCGCATCCAGGCGGCGGGGGCGGAGGCGGCGGCGCACCGCGCTCCGCGCCGGTGTTCCGCCCAGCCCCAGCCCCGGCACCACGCTCCTATGCGCCGCCCGTCGCGCCGCGCGCGCCGCAGCCGGTCGTGCGCGCGCCGCAACCCGGCTTCGACCTGCACGACGACACCGTCAACAGCGGGCGCATCGCGCGTCCGCAGCCGGTGGTGCAGCCGCAGGCCACGCGCGGGTACCAGCCGATTGCGCGGCAAGCGGGCTCGCCGAACCTGCATCGTGTCGTCGTGCACAACCCGCACAACCATCCCAACTGGGGCTGGCACGGCGGCGCGCCGTGGGTACCCCTCCTCACCTTCTGGGGCGGCGCCTTCTGGGGCGACTACGGTCTGGACAGCATCGGCGCGCAGTATCCCGTCGACTTCGTGCCGGTCGCGCCGGGAAGTCCCGGCGCGGAACTGTTGAGCGACTATGGCCTCACCCAGACCGACTGCAACGCCGACAATCTGGTCGTCATCGACGGCCCCGACGGCAGCGTCATCTGCGCGTATCCCAACAACGTCGTCGCACCCGGCACGTATTTCGTCGATCCCACGACGCTGACACTCGAATCGACGTGAACTCCTAGCAAAACGACAGCGTTTTCACCGTTTTTCACCAGCCGCACGTACGATCATCATCGCATGAACTAGCGAGAACGTACGAGGAGCGGCACATGCAGACGACGTTCACAAAGGCCCTCCGCGCCGCAGGCGCACTCATGATGACAGTCGCGCTGATCGCGGCCGGCCCCGGTGGCGGCGGCGGTAGCCACGGTGGTGGTGGCGGTGGTGGTGGCCACAGCGGCGGCGGCGGTGGACGCGGTGGTGGTGGCGGCGGACACGCCGATCGATCGTATGGCGGACGCTTCGCACCAGCGTTTACGGGACGCGGCGATGAAGCGAATCGCGAGGGCCCACCGCGCGACTGGCACGACGGTCCCGGACACGACGAGCATCACCACCATCATCACCCCGTGCCGCAGGTGACCGTCGGCACGTATGGGGGAGACGTCGAACTCGACGACATGGGCACCGGCGGTTTCGCGCGCACGTCATTCCACGGTCCCGGCACCGACCTGCTGCACTCCTACGATCTCGAGCAGACCGATTGTTCGAACGAACACCGCGTCGTGATCGAAGGATTACCAGGCGGCCCGATCTGCGCGCGCCCCAACGGCGCGGTTTCGCCCGGACACTACACGATCACGCCGGACGGAACGCTCCTCCAGCCGATCTGACGTGTTCACGCCTCGAGAGATCTTCCGAAAGCGAAGGATTGCAATGCGAACGATGCTCCGATCCACGATTCATCTCACCGGCGCATTCGCGCTGGGGCTCTGCCTGATGGGAGCGAGCGGGCCGCGCGACGATGACCCGCACCCCGCGCCGCCGGCGCCCGCACCCGTTCAACGGTACGATCCGCCGGCGCCGGCGCCAGTCCAGCGATACGACCCGCCGGCGCCCGTCGAGCGCGCGGCACCGGCTGCACCGATCGAACGCGCCGCGCCCGCCGCACCCGTCGCGCCGGTCACATCGGAAGACCGCGGCCCCGGTCCGATCGTGCGGCGTGAGATGCCGCCGGCGCAACCGACGACGCGGGTGCCGGCACCGCCAAAGGGCGACGCCCAGCCCCACCAGGACCACGACGACCATCACTCCGGCGCGAACGCGTCGGTCAGCAGCGACGATACCTTGGACAACGTCGCCGCCGCGCTGCGCACCGTCGGGCTCGCAACGCACCTCTTCCTACGGAACTACCGTCTGGACGAGACCGCCTGCATCGCCGGCGCACCACAGGTCGTCATCCACCAACCTGACGGAACCGTGACCTGCGCCGTGCCCAACGGCTTCGTGCACGCGGGCACCTACACACTCGACCCGAGCAGCTCGACACTCGTCCCGTTCTAGACCGTGGCCAGCTCCCGCGTTGCGGCGGCGTTGAAGTACGCCGCACGCGGGTGGTGGATCACGATGGCCGCGGTCGACTGCTCCGGCGTGATCTGGTAGGCCGACGTCAGCGCCGCACCGATCGCGCGCTCGACGTCGAGCAGCCGCCAGACGATCTCGTGTTGGCTCAGGTCCGGACACGCACCGTAGCCCCACGAGTAGCGCTTGCCGCGATCGGTCGGCAATCCCAACTCTTCGCGAATGCGCCGATGCGTGCGCTCGGCGAGCGCCTCCGCCGCCTGCACCGCGAAACCGTGTAAGAAATACGACTCACTGTAGTCGCCGCGCTGCTGGGCCGCGTCGACCCGGCGCGAAGGCTCATCGCCGACGGTCACCACCTGCAACGCGATCACGTCGCTCGCGCCACCATTGTCCGGTTCGCGCACGTAGTCGGCCAGGCAAAGGTGCTCGCCGCCGACTTGGCGCGCAAAGGTGAAGCGCGCGATCTCCCGGCGACGGTCCTGCGGATCGTAGACGATGACGTCGTCACCGCTGCCGGCCGCCGGGAAGTAGCCGTAGACGACCTGCGGGTCGAGCAGCGGCTCGCGTTCCGCCAATGATTGGTAGCGCGCCAGGCGCGGGCCGAACTCCTCGCCGATCAGTTTCTCCCACGCCTCGCCCTTGGTACTCGCGCCACCCCAGGAGAGCCGGTAGAGCGACTTGAGGTCGTAGTGCGGCCACAGCTCGCGCACGTCGACGTGCGGCAGCGTACGCGGACCCAGGAACGGCGGCGCCGGCACCTCGGCGACGCCGACATCGGCTCGCGCCGTGCGGCGCTCGCCGCTCGGCACGGCCGTCGCGCCCTGGTCTTTCGCACGCAGCGCGACGGACTCGGTACGCACCTGGTCGACGAGCCGCTCGCGCGCCTCGGGTGCGGTCAACGCGTCGAGGATTTCGAGACCTTCGAACGCGTCCTTGGCGTAGAAAACACCAGGGGCGAAGAACGCGTCGGTTGCGAACGCGGTGCGCCGGCCGAAGTCGCGGTTGATCGCCGCGCCGCCGATGACGACCGGATACGCGAGCCCGCGCGAAACCTGTTCCTTGACCAGTGTGGGCATCTGCTTCGAGGTCGAGACCAGCAGCGCGGAGAGGCCGATCGCATCGGCGTCGACTTCCTGCGCACGCTCGAGGATCGTCCCGACCGGAACCTGCTTGCCCAAGTCGTGCACGGTGTAGCCGTTGTTGGAGAGGATCGTGCCGACGAGGTTCTTGCCGATGTCGTGGACGTCGCCGAACACGGTCGCCAGCACGATGACGCCTTTGCTGACGCCCTCCTTGCGCTCGAGGAACTGTTCGAGATGGGCGACGGCCTTCTTCATCACCTCGGCCGACTGCAGCACGAACGGCAGGATCAACTCGCCGGCACCGAACTTGTCGCCGACCTCCTTCATCGCGGGCAGCAGCACGTTGTTGAGCACGTCGACCGGATCGCGCGTCGTGAGCGCCTCGTCGACCTTCGCCTCGATGCCGTCCTTGCGCCGCCGCAGGATCGCCTGGTGGATGCGCACTTCGACCGGCTGGTCGGCCTCGTCATCAACGGCCGCAGCATCCTCGCTGCTGACGGTCTTGGACTCGAAGTGCTCGATCACGCGCTGCAGCGCGTCGGGCCGGGTGTTGAAGACCAGGTCGTCACACAGCGCGCGCTCGACCGCGTCGATCTCGGGGTACGGCTTGACGTCTTTGGGGTTGATGATCGCCATGTCGAGCCCGGCTTGCACGCAGTGGTGCAGAAAGACCGAGTTGAGCGCGTGGCGAGCAACCGGCTTGAGCCCGAAGCTGACGTTGGAGACGCCGAGCGAGGTCAGCACGCCCGGCAGCGCCGCCTTGATCGCCCGGATCCCTTCGATCGTCTCGACCGCCGAGTCGAGGTACTCGGCGTCGCCGGTCGCGAGCGTGAAGGTGAGGTCGTCGAAGATCAGCGCGCCGGCCGGGATGCCGTACTCGCCGACGACGATATCGTGGATGCGCTGCGCGACCGCGAGTTTGCGGGCGGCGGTCTTCGCCATCCCCTCTTCATCGATCGTCAGCGCGACGACCGCGGCGCCGGCTTCCTTCACCAGCGGCAGCACCGAATCGACCTTCTCGCGCCCGGTTTCGAGATGCACCGAGTTGATGACCGGCCGGCCGGCGTAGATCTTGAGCGCGGCTTCGAGCACCTTGGGCTCGGTGGAGTCGATGACCAGCGGTGCTTCGACCGATTGCGCGAGCCGCTTGACGATGGTCGCCATCTGCAGATCTTCGTCGGTGCGCTCGGTCAGCGCGGTGCAGATGTCGAGCAAGTGCGCGCCGCCTTCGACTTGCTCGCGCGCGACCAGCGTGATCTCGTCGTAGTCGTCGGCGAGCAAGAGGCGCTTGATCTTGCGCGAGCCCTGCGAGTTCACGCGCTCGCCGATCATGAGGACCGTGCCCTCCTGTCGCAGCGCGACGGCGGTCATCGCCGACGCGGCCAGCTGCAGGGGCTTCTCCTCCGGTTGCCGCGGCACGTAGCCGTCGGCTGCGAGCGCGTCGAGTCCGGCGCGGAACCCGGCGATGTGCGCCGGCGTCGTGCCGCAGCAGCCGCCGATCGCGTTGACGCCCAACTCCCGCACGAACGCGAGCAGTTCACGGCTCATCTCGGCCGGCGTCTCGGGATAGATCGTCTCACCCTTGGGCCCCATGCGCGGCAAGCCGGCGTTGGGGACGACGCTCACGAAGCAGCGCGAGTTCTCGACCAGATAGCGGATCGGATCGCGCATGTGCGCGGGGCCGGTCGAGCAGTTGAGCCCGATGACGTCGATCGGGAGCGCGTCGAGCGTCGCGCAGACGGCGCTGATATCGGTGCCCAGCAGCATCCGTCCGGTGACGTCGAGCGTCGCTTGCGCCTGAATCGGAACGCGCCGCACGCCGCGCGCGAAGGCGCGGGTGATCCCGGCGATCGCGGCCTTCATCTCCAAGAGATCCTGGCTCGTCTCGAGCAACAGCAGGTCGACACCGCCCGCGATCAGCGCGTCGGACTGTTCTTCATACAGCGTGGCGAGCTGGTCGAAGGTGATCTTCGAGAGCGCCGGATCGGACGAGGAGATCAGCATTCCGGTCGGCCCGAGCGAGCCGGCGACGAAGCGCGGCCAGGCGGCCGTCGAGAAGCGGTCGGCGGCCCGGCGCGCGATCTGGGCGGAGGCGACGTTGATCTCCCAGGTCTTGGCCCCCAGGCCGTACTCGTCGAGCTTGAGCCGCGAGGCCGTGAACGAGTCGGTCTCCAGAACGTCGGCTCCGGCGGCCAGGTAGTCGTCGTGGATCGCCTCGATCACGTCGGGCCGCGTCAGGACCAGCGCCTCGTTGCACCCGTGGTATTGGGCGCCCCCGAAGTCCGCGTCACTGAGGTGGCGCGCCATGAGTTGGGTCCCCATCGCCCCGTCGACGAGGAGGACCCGCTCGCGCAGCGCGGCCAGGTAGTCTGCCATTCCTTCCTTCTCGGCGAAGCGGCGTCAGAAGTCCGTCCGCCGAATGTCCAGGATACCCGAGATGGAAACGATTGGACAGCTGACGAGCCGCCTCGACGCGCTCGTCGCGACCGTCCGCGAGGCGCCGCCCGCGACCGCGCTGCGCGACGTCTATGCCGCCCTCCGGCTCGAGGAGC
This sequence comes from Vulcanimicrobiaceae bacterium, assembly GCA_050015755.1. Taxonomy (GTDB): domain Bacteria; phylum Vulcanimicrobiota; class Vulcanimicrobiia; order Vulcanimicrobiales; family Vulcanimicrobiaceae; genus Vulcanimicrobium. The sequence goes on from JBEKAU010000181.1 coordinate 5,673, forward strand.
TGGTCGGGTCGGCACGCCTGGCGGGAGCGCGGCTGGACCGGACCGAGGTTCGGGTGCTCCTCGAGCGAGGCCGGGCGCTGGGCGGCCACCCGCTCGAGGCGTACCTGACCGTCCGCGGCTACGCCGAGGCCGCCG
>JBEKAU010000182.1:0-5785 GCA_050015755.1 Vulcanimicrobiaceae bacterium
ATTGCCGCGACGTCGACACCACGCGCCGCGTCGAGCACGTTCGCCGTCCCCATCACATTGGTCGCAAATGTCTCCAGCGGTTGCGCGTAAGCGGTCCGCACGAACGCCTGCGCAGCCAGGTGAAAGATCATCTCAGGCCGAGCACGCGCGATCGCGCGCCCGACCGCCGCGCGGTCCCGCACGTCGGCCACGACATGCTCTACCGAGTGGGCCAGGTCGAGTAGCGAGAACAGATCCGGTGTCGTCGCCGGCTCCAACGCCAAACCGGTGACCTCCGCGCCGACGGCGCGCAGCCACGCGGTGAGCCATGCGCCTTTGAACCCCGTATGGCCAGTGACCATCACGCGCCGCCCCCGCCACGGCGTCGCGTTCACCACGTCTTCCACGGGGGATTCCCGGACGACCAGTAATTTTCGAGCACCGTACGGTCGCGCACCGTGTCGAGCGGATGCCAGAAGCCGCCATGGCGGTAGGCGCTCAGCCGTCCCTGCGCGGCCAGCCGTTCCAGTGGCTCGCGCTCGAACTGCGTCTCGTCACCGTCGATCGCGTCGAAGACCGCGGGCTCGAGGACGAAGAAGCCGCCGTTGATCCAGCCTCCCTCGCCATCCGGCTTCTCGCGAAATCGCTCGACCATCGCACCCGCCAACTCGACCGCGCCGAACCGCCCGGGCGGCTTGACCGCCGTCAGTGTCGCCGTCGCGCCGTTGGCCCGATGGTGAGCGACGAGCGCCCTCACGTCGACGTCGGAAACGCCGTCTCCGTAGGTTGCGAGAAACGTCTCGCCGCGGACGTGTTCGCGGATCCGCAGCAGGCGGCCGCCCGTCATCGTCGCGTCCCCGGTGTCGACGAGCGTCACCCTCCATGGCTCCGATACCGTGCGATGCACGATCACTTGGTTGCTAGCGAGCTCGACGGTGACATCGGAGTTGTAGGCATAGAAGTTCAGGAAGTATTCGCGGATCATGACCCCCTTGTAGCCCAGGCAGATCACGAAGTCAGTGATGCCTTGCGCCGCATAGCCCTTCATGACGTGCCAGAGGATCGGTCTGCCGCCGATCTCGATCATTGGTTTGGGCCGATAGACCGTTTCCTCGCTTATCCGCGTGCCCATGCCGCCGGCCAGAATCACGGCCTTCATGCCTCACCTCCTCGTTCGAGCTGCGCCTGCACGAGCCGTAAGCGGCCGCGCGCGTCGAGCATGTCCGCGTCTACGCCGCATTCGCGCGCAACCTCGCGAAGCATAACGTCGTTCTCGAACGCCACCGTCCGCGCGGCGACGTCCAGCGCTTCCTTCGCATCAGCCGGGTCCGCCAAGTACCGTCGCGCGACTTCACCGATCCCGCTGAGCAGATGACAATGCGGCCGGGTGGAGGCGCGCGGGCCGTCCGGCTCGAGCAGCGCGGCGTAGGTCGCAGCGTCCTTGCCGCCGCTGCGCTCCCGAAACAGAAAGAGCGGCTCGGGCACGCGCACCACGTCGCCGCTGAGTATCCATTCGGCCGTGCGGATGACGTCGGTACCGAAGCGCATCTCGAGCGGTCCGAACGCGAGCATCCGCTCGCGACGACCGACACCGTAGGTCGCGTACCACCCGTAGGTCGCCAAGTGACGATTGATCCGCTGGGCGAGCGTCGCGCCGACCGTGTCGAGCTGCTCGTGCACGCGGCGCGGCGTTCCTCGTTCGTCGGTCGTGCAGACGTCGGACGCGGCGATGATCGCGCCGGGGTGGGCAACGAGTGCCCCACGCGTGCGCTCGAGGAAGGTCGGCGCGCAGACGTCGTCAGCCGCGAACCACGTGAAGAGCGGCGTGCGCGCGTGCTCGAGCAGGTAGTGGAGGTTTGCGATAGCCCCACGATTTCGCGGTTGCCGGACGATGCGAATGCGCGCGTCACGAGCGGCGTATTCGGCGAGGATGTCGGGCGTCGCGTCGGTCGAGGCGTTATCGCTGACGAAGAGCTCGAACGCGTCGAACGTCTGCACCATGAGGCTGTCGAGCGTTTCACGCAACGTGCGCGCTCCGTTGAAAACCGGCAGCCCGACCGTCAGTTCGACGCTCACGCCGAAACCTCGAGCAGAGCGTGACGATCGAGAACCAGACGCGCGAAAGCAGCCGCCCCACCCTCGCGCGCCACGCGCTCGCGCAGCCGGAGTGCGGAGGCTTCGGCCGCCGCAGAATCGGCCAGTACCGCCCGAATGCGCGCCGGCATCTCGCTGGGCGAAACGATGTGGGCATCGGCGCCGTCGACGAGGTCCCAGCCGCGCACCGCCCACGGCGTCGCCACGAGCGGCAGGCCGCCGCCGACGTACTCGGCCACCGCGGGGGAAATACCGCTCGTCCGCACCCCAATGTGCACCGCGAGATCGGCGAGCCCAATGATCCGGCGCGCCTCTTCCGCGCCGAGGGCGCCCGTGAAGAGGAGATTGGCGGGCACGGCGGCTCCGAGCTGCGCCGTCGTCGACGCCGCGACATCGCCGATGACCAGAAACGTCACGTTGGGCACGGCCCGCGCGACGTCGGCGAGCAGCATCGCGCCGCGAGCATCCTCGCGTCCCCAGAGCAGTGCGACGGCGAGCGCATTGCCGGCCAGCGAGGAACGCGTCTTGGCGAGCGAGCGCGCCTCTCGGGTCGCGAACGGCGGTGCTCCCTCCAGACCCGGCGGACACACCGCGAGATGCTCAGGGCGCACGCCGTAGAGGTCCGCGAGCAGCTCCGCGTCCTCGCGACACGAAGCGACGACCAGCAGCGCCTCCCGGCTGCAGCGGCCCTCCGCCTGCGCGAGCCCTTGCAGCAACGGGTTGTGCTGGTGCGCATCCGCGAGCTGCGCCGCCGTTGCGACGTAATCGACGCCGGCGGCGTCGTACACGACGGGCCCGCTCCATACCGCCCGCAGTGCCGCGTACGCGTAGGGATCGCGGACGATTGCGAGCGTCGCGCCATGGAGCGACCGCGCGAGCAGGTCGCCGAACGCAACCTCGAGCCACCAGCGGCTACGATCGTTGAGCACGGGCGCCGCACCCTCGGCAAACGACTGCGCCGGGGCAACTCGCTCCACAAGACGCGACGAGAGTGCGCGTTCAACGCCGGTCACGATCGACTCGTCACGTGTACAGAGCACGACATCGGGCAACGCGGCGTAACGCGAAGGTGCAGCAATCGCGGCTGAAGCGGCGACGACGACGTGCGGCGCCGGGACACCTTGCGGGCACCGCCGCGCATGGGTAGTCAGCCACGCTCGCAGGGGTGCGATCGCAGGCTCAGGAGCGGCGCGCAGTGCGAGCGTCTCCTGCGCCCCGTGCGCGCGCGCCTCACTCTCCTCGTCCGGCCGCTCGAGCGCACGAGCCACCGCGCTGGGCCATCCGCCTTCTGCGAGCACATCGGCGAAGGCCGCGAGACTCGGCTCGGCAGCGAACGCTTCCGCCGGACCGACCATCGACGCGCCGCCCACGACCGCATCGAAGAGTGCCGGCGAACGCGAAAACGGGAGAAGGACCACATCGGCGACCGCATGGAGCCAACGCCCGAGATCCTCGTTCACGTTTCCGAGGAACCGCACATTCGCCGCCGTCGGCGCGCCCAAGGCCGCGCAGACGTCACCGGTGACGACGATGTGCACGTCCGCACGCGCGGCGAGGCCGGAGCACAGTGCGCGGATCGCTGCGAGCGACTCCGGGTCGGACCGTCCGCTCACCAGCACGACCGCAACGGTGGCCAGGACCCGCCGGTGCAGGCGCCGCGTCGCCCGGTCGGGTCGTCGAAACGTCTGCGGATTGACGATGGTCGGAACCTCGAGGACGTCGGCGGATCCGACGCCGTGCGCGGCGACTGCTTCCGCGAGGTCCGCCGAAGCACACAGAACGCCGTCGGCGCGTAACGCCGCCTCCAGCATCGCGCCGTCGGCGGGACGTTCGCCCAGGTCCAAGAGCAACGGCCCGCTCCACAGAGAGGCGACGGCTCCCAGCACGTTCGGAGAGGTGGCCAGGACGACATCGGCGGCGCGGCACGCATCGCGCACCACGGAGTCGAAGAGCGCCGCCGCCGCCGGCCCGGACCTGCCGACACTCACCTGACGGACGCCCCGGGCAAGCCGCGTCCAGTGGACCCCCGTTCCATCACCGAAGCAGACGATCGTAATGTCACACGCCTGCTCGGCCAGGCTGTGGCATAATTCGAGCGTGCGTCGTTCGTGAGCTTCGCGAGGCGGGTACGGCGCCAACGCCGAAACCACCACCAGCCGCGCCATCATCACTCCTCTTCTTCGGCAGATCGCGCGCGAATCGACAAAGCCCTTGGCCATGGCTGCCGATGGAGCGCGCGCACGGTGGAATGCCCCTCAATTCGGCGAAGGTCGGCCCGGTGAATGCCGGACTTCACGTCGCACTGACTCCCGGTCCTCCCCACCTGAGTCAGCTTGCGACCGATCGCCTCGCATTGCTGCTGCCGGCGGCGCGCTTCGACCGTCAAACCGATCCCGCCCTTCCGCTTTTGCACGTCCGGCCCGACGTTATCGTCGACCCGGACGCCTTGCAAAGCTTCGTTGGGACGGCGTTCGAACGAGGCCACGCCGTGCGCGCCGCCGCCAAAGCCGCCGATGGAACGGTCATCCCCGGTGCGGCGACGCTCTGGCCGCCCGGCTCGGCGCGCGAGGGGCCGTTTCACGAGGTCGACCAGCCGATCGGCGTCGCGGCCTTCGAGCAGCCGATCGATCGACCGCTTGACCGGGGCGCGCTCACCGCGTTCGCCCCTGCGCTCGGCGTTTCTGGATATGCCACCGCGTCGCGGAACCTGCTGCTTGGACTTCGTTCACTGGGCGTGGACGCCGCATGGCAAGCCGAGTGGGGGGACGTCGCGGCCGAGGCCGTCGATCCCGACGAGGCCGCGCGCCTGTTGAGACTGGCCAAGACAGGGCGGCCTGATGATCCGGTCATGCTGTATCGGCCGGCCACCAACGCCGACGGTACCGCGTTTTTCGAGATCTACCGCGAACGGCGAACGCGAGCACCGGTCGTCGCTTGCACGATGTTCGAGACGGACGCACTACCGCAGCGGTGGCCCAGCGTCTTGAACACGTGCGAACAGGTGTGGGTCCCTTCGACCTTCAATCGCCGGACGTTCGCAGAGCACGGTGTCGATGCGGAGCGCCTGCGCGTCGTTCCGATCGGCCTCGACATGTGGTCGTACGACCCGGACGGCGAGCGAGGCCCGCTGCCGGAACGCCGAACGACGGCGTTCCTTTCCGCCTTCGAGTGGTCGGAGCGAAAGGGAACCGACGTCCTGCTGCGCGCATGGGCCCACGCGTTCCGACCATCGGACGACGTCGTGCTGTATCTTCGAACCGGCACCGAATCCGAACACGCCGAAACCGTGCTGCAGGATGCGCTCGCGGCAACGCGTCTGCGCCGCGAAGACCTTGCGCCAATCGTCCTGCTCCACGCCGCGCTCTCGCAGGCGGCATATCGGGCCCTCATACGCAGTATCGATGTCTTCGTGCTGACCTCGCGCGGCGAGGGATTCTGCATCCCGATGCTCGAGGCGATGGCGCTGGGCAAGCCGGTCATCGGCACGGTCTACGGCGGCTCGAGCGATTTCCTCGACGAGGACACCGGCTTCACCATCCCCAGTCGGCTCGTGCCGATCACGCGAGCGTTCAGCCAGCGCCTGCCCCTCTACCGCGGCCAGCGGTGGGCCGCCCCTGCGGTAGACGCCACTGCCCGTGCGCTGCGAGCGGTGATCGACGATGCCGGTGATGCCCGGCGTCGCGCCGCTCGCGCGTTCGCCCGCGCCCATGAG
>JBEKAU010000183.1:0-5759 GCA_050015755.1 Vulcanimicrobiaceae bacterium
GTCATGCTCTTCCCGGTGCGCACGGCCACGCTGTGGTCCTCGTTCCCCTCGGTCGAACCCGGCGACGGCGGCGCGATGCCCTCGAATTTCTACGTCGGCAACGCGGCGCCGGCCGGTGCGCTGATAGCGTTCTATCAGGCGACGCCGGCGAAGGAGCGGCCGTGGCTCGAGATCGTCGATGCGAATCACCGCGTCGTGCGCACGCTGCGCGGTTCGTACGTGACCGATGAGGGCAAGAAGTACTGGGTGCCCAACGTCAAGGGCATCGTGCGGGTGAACTGGGACGGCACCGAAGACGGACCCGTCCGTTGGAACGGCACGAGCGTGCAGAACCTGGGCCCGCTCTCGGGCGCCGAAGCCTTGCCGGGCACCTACACGGTGCGGCTGCACCGCGACGGGCACGTCTCCGAGCAGACGTTCGCGTTGCGCGACGATCCGCAGAGCCCGTTCACCAGCGCGCAGCGCACACAGCGTCATGTCTTCCTCGCTGAGTTGTTCGCCGACTTCGATGCCGTCGACCGCGCCTTGAACACGATCGACGCGCAGTCGAAGCACGCCTCGCCGGCCCGGCGCGCCGCGCTGGCGGCGTTGCGCGATCGGCTGACGGCGAACGATCTGCACGACGAGGACAGCATCGCCAAGCCCGATCGCATCCGCGAGCAAATCGGCGCGCTGATCGGTCAGCTGGGCGAGAGCCTGCAGCCGCCGTTCGCGCAGCACGACGCCGCGCTGGCGGCGCTGCGCCCGCACGTCCAGGCTGCCCTCGCCGACGCGCGCCGCGTCCTGGGCGAGGCGCCATGACCGCGGAACCGCGTCGTCCGTACGACATCGACACGCTGACCGACGTCGCGTTGCGCGTCTTCGCCGAACGTGGCTATGACGGCGCGTCGATGGACGACGTCGCCCGCGCGGCGGGGATCACCAAGGCGTCGATCTACCATCACGTCAGCGGCAAGGAGGCGTTGCTCGAGCGCGGTTTGAGCCGTGCCCTCGACGCGCTCTTCGCGATCCTCGCCGAACCCGACACGCAAGGCGGCCGCGCACTCGCGCGGCTGCGCCTCATCGTCACGCGGGTCGCCGAGACGACGCTGCGCCTCTTGCCGGAACTCACCGTGCTCTTCCGTGCCCGCGGCACCTCGAAGAGCGAGCGCACCGCGCTCGAGCGCCGGCGCGAATTCGACCGCGTCGTCACCGATCTGGTCCGTGCCGCGCAGCGCGAAGGCGATTTGCGCGCCGATCTCGATCCGCGCTTGGTCGTGCGGCTCGTGTTCGGGATGTCGAACTCGGTCGTCGAGTGGTATCGTCCCGGTGGCATGCTCGGCGCCGAGCACGTGACCGCGACCGTCGTCGGGATGGTCTTCGAGGGCATTGGTGTCGAGCGCGGCTGAGCCGCGGCCGGTTCCGACCTTGGGCGCGATGGTGTACGAGATCGGGCGGCTCGGTCTGCTCGGATTCGGCGGCGTCGGTCCGCAGTCGTATCACCTGTTCGTGCAGCGCACGCAGTGGCTGAGCGCCGAGGAGTTCGCGGAGCTCGCCGGCGTGGGGCAGGCGTTGCCGGGCGCGAACACCGTGAACTTGGTCGCCATCTGCGGTGATCGCTGGCACGGTGCCCCGGGTGCGGTGCTCGCCGTGACTGCGCTCGTCATCCCGCCGACGCTGATCGCGATGGTGCTGGCGGCACTGATCGCGCCGTTCGCGGGTGCGGCTCGCCTGGTCGCGATCGAGTGTGCGATCGTCGCCGCGTGCGCGGGCCTGATCCTCGCCACGGCGCTGCGGGTGTTCAAGACGATCCGTCGCCGGCGGCTCGTCGCGTTCGCGATCGGCGGCGTGCTCGCGGCGGCTGTGCTGTGGCGCTCCGCGGACATGCCCGAGGCGACCCTGGTCGCCGTTGGCATCGGTTTCGCGTGCGAGTCGCTGGCGCGGGGACGCGCCGCGTGAATGGTGCGACGCTGCTCGCGCTCGCCTGGCGGTTCGCGGCACTCTCGCTGATCGCCGTCGGCGGCGCGAACGCACTCGTCCCGGCGATCCACGCGCAGGCCGTCGACGCGACCCACTGGCTCACACCGATCGCCTTCACCGAGTCGATCGCCCTCGCGCAAGCGGCGCCCGGTCCGAACCTGCTGCTGGTGCCGCTGGTCGGTTGGCACGTCGCCGGCGTCTCCGGCGCGTTCGTGGCGCTGCTCGCCTTCGTGATCCCCTCGTCGATCCTGGCCGTCGCCGGCGCACGCTTTCTGTTGCGCCGCAGCGGGGAGCGCCGGGTGGACGCGCTGCGCTGGGCGCTCCGTCCGGTCGGCGGCGGCCTGATGCTCTCTTCGAGCATCGCGGTCTTCGCCAGCGCCGCCCGCGCCTGGCCATCGCCCCACCCGTGGGTGCTGCCGGCCTTAGCGGTGATCGCGGTTGCCACCACGCTGGCGACCTGGCGCTGGCCGATCAACCCGCTGGCCTGGATCGCGATCGCCGCCGTCCTTGGCGCAGTCGTCCCCTTGGGCTGAGCGGCCGCGGGCCGGCTGCCCGTTGCCGTCCCCAGATCGGTGCGGTATACTCCGTTGGACCGACCATTTGGTAGGGAGAGGTATCCGCACTGATGTCCAGCACGGCCCAGGCACCCCAGCTCGTCGTCCCCGCAGAGGGCTTCGCGCCCTATCCGGAGGTCCCGCAGCCCAACATCTTCCCGATGGAGTGGCGGGTCGAGACCCCCAAGCTGGCCGAGATCTACGAGCGCTCCAAGCGCTTCGTCTGGAATCCGGCCGACTTTCCGTGGGACACGCTGCGCGCCGAGGACTTCACCGAAGAGCAGCGCCTGGGGATCATGTATTGGTACGCGGTGCTGGCGAACTTCGACGGGTCGGGTCCGGCCGTGTTCGCCAAGGCGACAATCCACGCGTTCGAGACGCATCAGGAAGATCCGATCCGCAAGTGCTTCTTCGCGATCACGCGCGACGAGATGAACCACGAAGAAGTCTGCCAGCGCGCGATTCAAAAGCTCGTGCCCGGCGGCCCGATGGATTTCGAAGCAACCAGCGATCTCGCGCGGGCGGCGCAGAACAACATCGGCTGGCTGTATCACAACGGCGGCCGCTACTGGTCCGGTTACTCGAACTCGCTGGCGAAGTATCCGCTCAGCGTGCTGTTCACCTCGTTCCTGATGGGTGAGGTCGCCAGCTCGACGCTGTTCTTCGGGATGTCGAAGAAAGCCACGCATCCGGTCTTCAAGGAGATCTTTGCCAAGGTCGGTCAGGACGAAGCGCGTCATCTCGCCATCTGCCTGACGGTGCTCGAGCGCGACTGGCCGGGTCTCTCCGATGAGTACAAGACCCTCATCACCAAGCAACTGCGCGCGGGCTTCGTGTTCCTGAGCATGATCCTCTGGGAGCCGCCCAACCAGTTCTGGGACATCCCGGACTACTTCTTGCCGAACCATCGCGTGCTCGTGCAGCATGCGCGTGACGCGGGCCTCGGCGTGCTGACCTACGACGAACAGGCCGAGAACTGGCGCGTCGCGCTGGCCCGCGTGCGGGCGATCGTCGGCGAGTGGGGCATCGCGTTCCCGGCCATCCCGGAGCTCGACCTCGACGGCGTCGACGTCAGCGACATCGGCCCCGAAGATATCATCCCCGTCTTCTAGGACGAGGGGAACAGGCGCGCTACGCTCGGCGGCGCGCCTGTTCGATCAGCTCGAGCAGTTCGCGCGCGGTCAGGCCGTAGGCGCTCGGGTCGAGACCGCCGTCGCTGTTGATGCCCATCGCGCGAGCGGCGTCCGTACGGGGCGAGCGTGCGTCGGGGACGAGCGTGAAGGTGACGAACGGATGACCGCGCATCGGTTCGATCCCGACGTTCATCACATCGTGCCACGCGAAGAAATGCGTGCGCGCGAAGGCCCGTTGCGTGATCCCCTCGGCGTCCAGCCGCAGCGTCGTGAACCGCGGGATGATCAGCAACGCGGCGGTGGCCAGGCCGAAGAACCACGTTCCCAAGAGCAGCTCGATGTGGACCAGGGCGGTCGTGTGCTGCGCCGCCCACCAGGTGCCGGCGGCGGCGAGTGCGCAGCCGAGCAGCGGCAGCGCGCGAATGCGGCCGGCCAGGATCGTCGTCGTCACGGCGTCGCGTAGACGTAGACGAGCGCGAGGATCGTCAGGATGATCGGCCCGACCGCGAGCAGCAGCCGCGTCGGCGCGATGCGGTAGGTCTGATTGCGGCCCATCTGCACTTGCAGGCTCGCCAGCCATCCGATGAGCGCGGCGAATTCCGCCACCATGACGTAGACGAGGGCGAGCACGAGTGGCGAGGCCGCATACGGGGGCATCGTCGCCAGGACTGCGCCGAGGTACACTACGACCGCGACCACGACCCCCGGGGCGAGCCACAGGAACGGCCGCGGCGCGAGCATGCCCGGGCGACCGTCGATGCCGACGTGCAGCGGGACGCGCGCCGGCGCGCTCGACCAGAGCTGCGCGACGCGCCGCAGCATCAGCAGCGTTGCGACGACGGCGAGCGCGTAGGCAGCGACGACGGGTAGGTCGTGCAGCACGCTAGGTGGTTCGGCCGCGCGTGAAGCCGGCCGCGTCCTGCGGCGTCGCCACGTCACGCTCGACACTCTCGACGCGCGCATACCGCGGCGGGTGCGCCAGCACGTCGGCCAGGAACGCGTCGACCGCGTCCGGCGCGCCCTCGACGTCGATCTCCAGCTGTTCGCCTTCGTGCAGGTTGCGCACGCTGCCGGCGACGGGGTGGTGCTGCGCGATCGCGATGACCGCGTCGCGAAAGCCGACCGCTTGCACGCGGCCGCGCAGGCGCACGATCGCGCGCACGCGTGGGCCCGACGCGGTCATGCGAGGACGGTCAAATCGGCGTGCAGCAGATCGCGATAGAGTCCCGCGGCGTTGAGCTCGACGACCGGCGGATCACCGCGTTCGAACGCATCGCGAGTCGCGCGCGCGACCTCGTCGTCCATCGCGATCGGGGTCCCGCCGGCCTGCCGTGCGCGGACGGTCAGCTCGGCGGCGCGCTCGGCGTAGAGCGTGCGGAAGAGGGCCGTCTCGAGCGACTCCCCGCACACGACGATGCCGTGCGAGCGCAGGTACGCGGTGTGCGCGCCCGCGTCGAGCATCGCGGTGACGGCGGGCAGCGTCTTGTCGGCCCCCTTGGCGAGGCCGCGGTATTCGTCGTAGACGACGTGGCGCTCGAAGAAGAGCGCGCTCTGCTGATCGAGCATCAACAGCGGCGCGTTCGACGCCGCGAACAGCAGTGACCACCGGGGATGATTGTGGACGACGCACGCCAGCTCGGGTTTGCGCTCGTAGAGCGCGAAGTGCACGTCGAGGTACTCGCTCGGCGAGGTCTCGCCCTCGACGACGCGGCCTCGCGCGTCGACGCGCACGAGATCCGAGGCGCGGATCGAGGGCCATAGGTGATCCCACGGATTCGTCCACCAGGTGTCGGTGCCGGGCTCGCGGACGGTCACGTGGCCGGCAGCCAGGTCGGCGATGCCGTGCGCCGCCAGCGCCCGCAGCGCCAGAGCCAAACGCTGGCGCACCGGCAGCGCGAGCTGTTCGGCGGTCGTGCGCGGCAAAGAAGTCGTCGTCGCCATGCGATCGCTGTTCGCCGCGGGCCAGCCTCAGCCCGGGTCGGAACGAACGGCCGGCGCTAGCGGGAGGGGCAAGCGCCCGTCGGCACCGGCCGCCGCGGCGGGGGCGACGAACGCGGCGCAGGTATCGACCTCGCGCAGGCGATCGAACCAGGCCGCGTCGTGGGCGCCGACC
>JBEKAU010000184.1:0-5716 GCA_050015755.1 Vulcanimicrobiaceae bacterium
CGCCGAGATCGACGCCCTCCTTCCGCAACCGACGTACTCCTAGCTTCGTCGTCGGCGACCGACCCCTACACGAAGAGGTCGGTCGCCGGGACGATGGTCGCGACGACGCCCCCGGCGACCCGATTGACGTGGCCCCGGATCTGCTCTTCGGTGAGGGCGCCGTCGTCATACGTGGCGTGCCCGTCGCCGACGAGCGTCACCGCATAGCCGCGCCGCTCGGCTTCGCGAATCGTCGCGTCGATGCAGAACTCCGTCTGCATGCCGCACACGACGAGGCGATCTGCACCGAGACGCGTCAGCACATCCGCCAGGTCGGTCTCGCGAAATGCGTCGCGATGACGTTTGGCCACGATCGGATCGTCGGGCAATGGTGCGATCGCGCCGGCGATCTCCCACATCGGCGTCCCGCGCACGAGCCCCTCGCCGTCCTCTTCATGCTGCACGTAGACGACCGGCACGCCCTGCGCCCGTGCACGATCGATCAGACCGCGGATTGTCGGAACAAACGCGCAGCTCCGAGCGGGCGGCAAGTAGTCGACCAGACCCTTTTGGACATCCACGACGAGCAGTGCGACGCCTCCACTCCGAGGCATCACCGGCGCACCCGATGCCGCGCATACTTATCCAGCACACCCACCACCATTGCCGCACCGATGAGAAGGCCGAGAGCGCGCGACCATGACAGCGTGCTCCCTGGGAGAAGGGCCCGGTCGAACGCCGCAACCAGGGACACGATCGCGACGAGCCATGCAACCGCAATCATGACAACGTAGGTGATGGTACGAATCGGCGGGGCACCCCGACGCAAGGTTTGCGCTAACACGATCACGACGATCGCCAAAAGCGGGTACACGCTGAAGACGCTGGACATGGTCCCTCCTCGTCACTCCTCGCGGTTCTCAGCTCCCGACGCCCATCGCGCGTTTTACGGCGTCGGTCGTCGTCTGCGCGATGGGGCGCAATTCGTCGGCGCTGCGGCGCAGGATGTCGCGCACGATGGACGCGTCCTGCATCAACTCGTGATACCGCTCGCGGAGTGGGCGCAGCCTCTCGACGAGCAGCTCGGCGATCTCCTTCTTGAGGTCGCCATAACCGCGCGCGTTGGCAAAGTGGGCCTCGGCCTGTTCCGCCGTCTCGCCGGTCGCGGCCATGTAGATGTTGAGCAAGTTCGTGACCCCCGGACGGGCCGGGTCGATGCGAATATCGCGGCCGCTGTCGGTCTGCGCCGACATCACCGTCTTGCGGATCTGCTCCGGCGTGTCGAGGACACGGACGGCATGGTACGAACCCGGCGCGCTCTTCGACATCTTCTTGGTCGGATCGTCCAGGCCCATGATGCGCGCGCCGGCCGCCGGGATCGTGGCCTCCGGAATGACGAACACGTCTTCGTAGCTCGCATTGAAGCGTTGCGCGATATCGCGGGTCAGCTCGATGTGTTGCCGCTGATCCTCACCGACGGGCACGTGCGTCGTGCGGTACAGCAGAATGTCCGAGGCCATCAGCAACGGATAGGTGAACAGACCGACGCGGACCTCGCCCTTCTGCTGCTCGGACTTCTCCTTGAACTGCGTCATGCGCTGCAGCTGACCCATCGATCCGACGCAGGAGAGATACCAGGTGAGCTCGCCGTGCTCGCGCACGTCGCTCTGCACGTAGAGCCGCGATTTGGCCGGATCGATCCCGGCCGCGAGCAAGACCGTCGCGGTCTCGACGATCTGACTCGCGAGGAGCGCCGGCTCTTGCGGAACCGTGAGCGCGTGCATGTCGACCAGGCAAAAGATGTTCTCGGCGGCGTCTTGTCCGGCGACCCACTGCGTGATCGCGCCGAAGTAATTGCCGATGTGGATCGAGCCCGTCGGCTGTATACCAGAAAAAACACGCTTGGTTGACATCTTTTGACTGTCGCGTTCGCTTTCGTACGTTCGTCTTCATCTTCCGATAAGCAGGAAGCAGCTCGGGCTTCACAGCACAGGGGCCGCAGCCCTGGCTGCTACGAGTTCTAACGGGAGAGACCGATGCACCGGAACACCCTGCTGTGCGCGAGCATCATGCTCGTTGCCACCATCACTGCGTGCTCCGGGGGACAGACCGCTGTCCCAGCCGGTGCGCACGACACCGCCGCGAACGCCCACCGCGCCACTGCCGCCGTCGCGCAAGCCTCGCCGACGAACGTGATCCAGGACCCTGGCTTCGAATCCGATTCCTACACGTACTGGAAGCAAGGCGGCGCGGTGAGCGCCTCCATCCAGACGAGCGTCGTCCACAGCGGCTCGTACGCCGCGAAGATCGGCGATACGACGACCGAGCCCAACGGCACCGAAGGTCTCTATCAGACGGTCACCGTTCCCGCCGGCGCGACGCTGACGTTCTGGATCGAAGAGTCGACCAACGACACCGTCAAGTACGCCGACCAAGAAGCCGACGTCCGCAGCACGAGCGGAACCGTTCTCGACACGCTCTACTCCGAAGCGAACACGACGAGCGGCTGGGTCGAGCGCAGCTACGACCTGAGCGCCTACGCCGGTCAGACCGTCGAGATCTATTTCGGCGTGAAGGGCGAGCCCGATGGCAGCTACCATATCGTGCAGTACGTCGACGACGTCAGCCTGACCGGCAGCGCAACGGCAACGCCGACGCCAACCGCCACGCCGACGGCCGGTCCCACCGCGACCCCGACGGCAACGCCGACCGCAACCGCCAAGCCGACGGCGACGCCGAAGCCGACCGCAACGCCGGTTCCGACCGCGACGCCGACACCGACCGGCGGTTCCGGGCTCACCGTCATCACGCAGTCGGCGCTGCTGACGATCATTCAGAACGGCAAGACCGTCGAACTGAGCGACTACGACCTCGAGTCCGGCAATCTGCTCAACGCGCTGGTCGCCGCGGCGAAGGCAGGCGGCAAAGTGACGGTCGATCTGCCGTCCGACTCGTACGCCAAGAGCATCGGCGTCTACAGCACCGACGAAGCGTCGGCGAAGACCCTGACCAGCGCCGGCGCGACGGTGGTCTGGGACGCCGGAACGCAGACACCCAACAATGAGCCGCTGCACGCGAAGCTCGCGCTCGTCAATGGCGTCGCCTATCTCGATGGACGAAACTGGGACAGCGGCGACATCATCCTGAGCGACACGAACGCCAACGACATCGCAACCATCACCAGCGCGCTCGCGCTCGACCCGGTCGACGGCACGCGCCTCGACACGATCAAGCAAGATGCGCTGGCAATGGAGACAACGTTCCTCCAGGGAGAGACGAGCGGCACGGTCGACTTCATGACCGAGTCGTTCGGCGCGGGGAACGTCGCGAGCGCCCTGCTCGCCGCGGCACAAGCGGGCCAGAGCGTTCACGTGATCGTCCTCTCGAGCGACCTCGATTCGGGCGAAGAGACCGTCCTGACGGAACTGCAGAACGCCGGCGCCGACGTCGAACTGAACCCCGCCTCGGGCAGCGAGAAAGTGATGCTCGTCGGCGGCTTGGGCTGGTTCGGATCCTCGAACGCGACAGCCGGTTCGCCGTATCAGATCGACTGGGGCATGGACATCACCGATACGTCGGTTCTCTCATCGCTCTCGAGCACGTTCCAAACCGTGCTCGCGACCTGCACGAAGTACTCGGGCAGCTAGACCAGCGCGCTGCCCACGGTCGTGCGCTCGGGCGCACGGAGGTCGTCGGTCCGCTCGCTGAAGTAGCGGACCGCGACCTCGTCGGGGGTGAGGAACGTCGTCTCGGGATACCCGATCCTCGCGAGCAACGCGGCGAGTTCGTCCGATGACGTGCGCGTCAGCCACGGCTCGCCGGCCGCGGTCGCCGCCTCCTCGATCGGATCTTCTCCCGTGCGTGGACCGGCGAAGCTGAATACGATCTCGCTGCCGCGCGGCAGCGCAGCGACCGCGCGAAAGACCTGCTGGATCGCGTCGCGTCCGAGATACGGGATGACACCGAGCCACGAGAAGAACGCCGGCTGCGTCGCGTCGATCGCGTCCGGCAACGCCTCCGCGAGCGAGGTGTGCTCGAAGTCGACGGGGGAGAGTGCGACGTTCGGCGGGATCGCGATGCCGGCGCGCACGAGCCGCTCGCGCTTGTCGCGCTGCGTTCCCGGATGATCGATCTCGACGATCCGCAGGTCCCGCGCCCACGGCGGTTGGCGGTACGCGAACGTGTCGTAGCCGGCACCGAGGATCACGGCTTGCCGCACGCCGCGCCGATACGCGTCGGCCAAGCGGTCTTCGGCATAGCGGCTGCGCAGGACGATGTGCGCGCGCAGGGCCGTGCGCTCGGGCGTGCCCCATCGCTCGGGTTCGCGGCTCAGCATCGCCAGCCAGTCGGGACCGATCAGCCGCTCGGCAAGGGGATCGTCGAGGACCTTCGGCTCACCGTCGAAGCGCTGGTGCACCGCGCGCAGCGCGGCCACCGAAAGCGCCGTCCGGCTCGGATTCCGTTCCTCCATTGGAGCCGCCGTTCGTCGCCTGCACCGGGGCGACCCGCGCGAGCGTCACCGTGAACCGCGCGCCCCCAAGCGGCGCGCGCCCGACAGCGACCCGACCACCCGCGCGTTCGACCATCAGACGTACCAGCGCGAGCCCGATACCGCTGCCATCGGCACTCGTCGCGCCGCGTTCGCCCAGCGCGAAGATGCGCTCGCGTTCCGCCGCGGCAACGCCCGGACCGTCGTCGTCGATCATCACCCGCACCTCACGGCCGTCGAGCGAGACGCCGATCGCGACCTGGCCGCCGGTGCGACCATGCTCGATCGCGTTGTCGACGAGGTTGCGCAGAACGAGCGTGAGCCGATCGGTGTCGAGCGCGACGCTGATGGACGGGAAGGCCCCGAAGACGACCTGCACGCCGCGTCGTGCCGCTTTGGCCGCAATCGCGTCGCCGACCGCCTCGCACGCGGCGCTGAGCGAGCCGCCCGCGCTCGTCACCGCGCCGCCATGCAAATCGAGCAGCGAGATCTCGAACATCCCCTCGATGAGCCGACTCATCCGTAGTGTCTCGTGATAGGCGATGTGGACGAACCGCCGCTGCTCGGTCGGGTCGGCAGCATCGTCGAGCAAGGTCTCGAGGTAACCGCGAATCGAGGCCAGCGGCGTACGCAGCTCGTGCCCGAGCGCTGAGAAGAAGCCGTACCGCTCGCGTTCCTGCGCACCGCGCGCCAAGGCGCGCTCGATCAGTTCGTCGAGCGCCGGCACCTCGCGGAACGGTTCGATGCTCGTCCAGCCACCCTCGATCGTGCCACGCAATGCGGCGTGCATCGTGGCGGTGATGCGCGCCAGCGCTGCGCGCGCGTCGGCCGGCGCGCCGCCTCCCTCGCGCATCGGCGCGACCAGCGCGCACACGAACACGTCGCTGCCGCGATCGTGCGCGACGAGATCCGCCCCGCGCAGCACGCGCGCGACGGCGCTGCCGAATGCCGCGATCGCGCGGCGTTCGAGCAGCCGTGCCGTACGGACGCCGCGCCGCCAGGCGACGCGTTCCAGATCCGGCAGCCGAATCGCCAGTACTGGTACCTGCGCGCCGACGCCGACCGTCCGCAGCCGGGCGACGAACGCCGCCCCGGTACTGAGTGTCAGCCGCCGCTCAGGCACGGCCGAACTTGTAGCCGAAGCCGTGGATCGTGTGCACGAGCGGTCCGAGACGCGCTTCTTCTTCCAACCGCAAGCGCAGCCGGCGAACGTGCAAATCGACGGTGCGCTCGTCCCCTTCGTTGTCG
>JBEKAU010000185.1:0-5713 GCA_050015755.1 Vulcanimicrobiaceae bacterium
ATCGCGGCCGAGATGCTCGACAAAGTCGCCTCGGCGACCGCGCGCGTGGGCGATCCTTTTCGCTTCCGCACCACCGAAGAGCTGACGCTCGATGACGGCATGACGATTCCGGCCGGCACGCTCGGCTACGGGATCATCCGTGAAGCGTCGGCGGCCGGACGCCACGACCACAACGGCGTCATCGCGCTCGAACCGCGCTATCTGATCGTCGAAAAGCCCAATGGCGAGGGTGCGGACCGCGTCGAAGTCGCGATGAACCCGACCTTGCCGCTCGCGTACACACCGGACCAGACGATGATCGAGAAAGGCATCTCGCACGTTCCGCTCCCCGTTCCGGGTCTGGTGATGACCGGCGTCAATACGATCCGCTGGGGCAAGAACATCACGATCGGTCCCGGCTTCGCCTTCTCGGTCCTACCGGTCGGAAATCTGGCGCGCTCACCCGTCTGCTGACGACGCGCTGCGCCGGACTATGACGGCGAGATCGCGACCGTGACAAGGGTGAGCATCCGGAGTAACCCGGGCGCGTAGAGCCCGTTGGTGTTTTGCGTCCCCGAGGTGTACGACGGCGGGGCTAAGATCTTGACGCTCTCGTCTGAAATGTCTTCATCCGCGATGTAGAGGTTGTTGGCCGGATCGAGCGTGATGCCGGCCTGGGATACCCCGCCTCCGGTGATCGTCGCCGTCGGCGGGCCCGTGTACGGCGGGGCGTACTCGAGGACTTCCGGGGTGCTGTTCGCGTAGACGAGGACGAACAGATTCTTGTTGGCGTCGAAACCGACGTCGATCGGATACCCCCCGCCGGGCGAGAAGCTCGTAAACCCGTTGGTGTACGGCGGCGGGTACTCGCGCACGTCTTGGCCGAACTGGTCCGCGACCCAGAGATTGCCACTCGCGTCGAAGGTGATTCCGTTCGGGTTGCTCAGCCCCGAAATGACCGTCTGCGGCGTTCCGGTATACGGCGGTGCGACGCTCGAGATCGTGCCGTTGTAGTCGCTGGCGATGTACAGCGTTCCGTCGGCCCCGACGGCGAGGCCGGTCGGAAAGCCGTACCCAATGCTGGGGATCGTTGCGGTCGGCGTGCTGTAGGGCGGCGCGTACTCGGTGACGACGCCGCCGCTTCCCGACACGAAGCTCGACACGAAGAGGTCGGCCTTGGAGTCGAGCGCCACGGCGTATGCCTCATTCACGCTGATCGTGGTGGTCGGCGCGCCGGTGAACGGCGCCCCGTAGATCGTCACGTCGTTCCCGGACTCGTTCGGGACGAAGAGGTCTTGCGACGCTTGCGTGGCGGTGTAGGCGAACGTCGCCGTGCAGACCGCGCCCGACTGCGTGCAGGCGTTGGTGACGTTCGTCCCGCTGTACGACGCCGTCACTTGGAGCGTCGCCGTGCCCGGTACCGACGGCGTCGCGAGGAACTCGTTGGGGCTCGTCGTCGTCGGCTGGACGAGCCACGTCGTCGGGCCGGCGGTCTGCGTCACCGTGAACGTCGGCGCGCCAGGCCCGACGATGATGTTGCCGTCGGCGTCCAGCGCCTCGACCAGCACGGCGGGCGCGTTCGGGTTGAGAACGTTGGCAATGATCGATACCGGTACACCGGAGAGCGTGAGCGCGATGCTGTTGGCCTGTCCTTCGGCGACGGTGAAGGCGATCTGCTGCGCGGTCGAGAGCGTCGTGCCGCCGGCGTCGGCGGTCGTCAGCGTCATCGTATAGCTGCCGGGCGCGAGCACGACCTGGAGCTGGCACGACGTCGAGGCGAGCGTGCTGCTGCAGCCGCCCGAGGAGGGGGTGAGCGGGACCGTCGTGGGATAGCCCGAGACGTCGGTGCAGGCGCCCGGACAACCCGTCTGGATGTCGAGCGTCATCTGCGTGGTCGCCGGGGAGACGTACGCGGCATGCCGCGCGCCGCTGCTGCTGCTGGCCTTGGGGACGTCGATCTTGATCGTGACCGGCAGCCGCTGGTGGGCGCTCGCGGCCCGGGGCGTCGCCGGCGCGGAATGCCCGCTTCCTCCCCCACAGCCTGCGAACAGCATGCAGGCACCAAAAGCAAAGGCGGCAGCTCGAAAAGCGCTCATGCGGCGCGCCGTTGAACCCGATGACCCCGGATTCCCTCCCGCACCACGGGCGGAATCAGCGAAATCGCACAGATTGCCGTCTACGACGGCGAGATCGCTACCGTGAGCTGGGTGAACATCCGGAGCAGGCCGGGGGCGTTGAGGTCGTTGGTGTTGCTCGTCACCGACGTGTACGACGGCGCGGCTACGATGTTGATCCTCTGGCCGCCCTCGACGTCCTGATCCGCGATGTACAGGTTGTTCGCCGGGTCGAGCGTGATGCCGGGCTGGGAAACTCCGCCTCCGGTGATCGTCGCCGTCGCGGTACGGCGGGACGGTTACGAGGGCGCTATCGACGTCGTGTAGGTGTTCAGGAAGCGGATCCGACCGGGAATGCCGGCAAAGTAGGTGTACGTCGCTGAGCCGGTATAGGGCGGTGCGTAGATCGCCATCCCGCCGTCGTCGTTGTCGTCTCCGTTCGCGATGTAGAGGTTGTTCGCGACGTCGAGCGCGACGCCGCCGCCCTGGTAGCCGTAGTTGAACGGCCCGAGTGAGAGGATCGCGGCGCCCGTGTAGGGCGAAGCGTACTCGCGCACGTAGCCCAAGCCGTCATCGGTATCCTGATCGAAAACGAAGAGATCGCCCGTGCTGTCGAAAGCGACGTCTTGGGGATAGGTCCCGTGCACCAACGTGAGCGTCGCGCTCCCCGTGTACGGCGGCGCGTACTCGTTGACGGTTCCGCCGTACCCGGTCGCGACCCAGAGGTTGCCGCTCGCATCGAAGGTGATTCCCTGCCCCGCGGTCACCGAGGGATCGAGGGCCTGAAAATCGGGGCTTCCGCCGTACGGAGGCACCCACCGCCCGAAGCCGTTCGACCCGGTCACGTAGAGGTTGCCGTTGGCGTCGAAGGCGAGGCCCCTCCACTCCGCGTCCGCGTTGATGAGCGTCGCGGCAGTGCCCGTATACGGCGGCGCGATTTTTCTGACCGTATCCTCGTCGAAGCCGTTCCCGACGTACAGGTTGCCGAGTGCGTCGACCGCAGTCGCCATCGGACCGATCCCAGCGCTGAACGACGTCTCGACGGCACCGGAGTACGGCGGCGCGAAGAGCTGCACCGCGGGCGCGTAGCTCGGAACGACCAGCGTCTGCGATGCGATCGCGGCGGTGTAGGTGAAGTTCGCCGTGCACACCGCACCCGAGAGCGTGCAGGTGTTCGTCCCGCTGAACGACGCCGTCACCTGGAGCGAGGTCGTACCCGCGCCCCACGGTTTGGCGACGAACTCGTTGGCGCTCGTCGCGGTGGGCTGCGTGAGCAGGACGCCGCCGGCGCCGCCGGTTTGCGCGACGGTGAACGTCGGCGCCCCCGGCCCGACGATGTAGTTGCCGTCGGCGTCGACCGCGCCCAGGTAGATGGTCGGCGAGCTCGGGCTCGGCATACTTGCGGTGATCGCCGTTGGCACACCGGAGAGCGTGAGCGAAACGGCGTTCGACTGGCCGGCGAGGACGGTGAAGGCGATCTGCTGCGCGGAAGAGAGCGTCGTGCCGTTCGCGTCGGCCGTGGTGAGCGCCAACGTGTACGTTCCCGGCATCAACGCGATCGCGAGCTGGCACGACGTGCTCGCCAGTGTGCTCGTGCAGCCGTTCGAGGTCGGCGTGAGCGCAACCGTCGTCGGATAGCCGGACAGGTCGGCGCAACTGCCGGGACAGCCCGTTTGCACGTCGAGCGTCATCTGCGTCGTCGCCGGCGAGACGTAGGTCGCGCGCCGCGCACTGCTCGACGCCGCGGCTTTCGGCACGTCGATCGTGATCTTCACCGGGACGCGCTGGTGTGCGCTCGGGGCCTTCGTCGCCGACGGCACGGCGCGCGCGCCGCCGCCACCGCCGCATCCGGCGAGCCCGAAAGAGAGCAGAACGACGAGGCAGACGCCACGCAAAGCGTTCATCGGCGCCCGGCTTGGCCCTCGCCGGCTCGGATTCCCGTCCCGAGCGACCGAAAGCGCACAAACGCGCCGCGCGGGGGTCTGCTAGGGCTTTTTCGGAACCCGCGTGACCACGAACTGCAGCGTCGCGTTGGGCGGGATGAGACCGCCACCGGCGCCGCGCTGGCCGTACGCGAGGGCCGGCGGGCACGTCAGCTTGCGCGTCTCACCCAGCTTCATGCCGAGCACGCCCTCTTCCCAACACGCGATGACCTTCTGCTGCCCGAGCACGAAGGTGAACGGCTTGTTGGGATCCGTCGACTCATCGAAGACCTTGCCGCCCGGGAACGAGCCGACGTAGGTCATGGAGACGGTCTCGCCGGCCTTGGCCGGATCGCCCTTGCCGGGCGTCTGCTGGACGTAGGTGAGGCCGCCGGGCAGGGTGACGGGCTTGGGGCCGGCCTTCGCCGCGAGGGCCGGCGTGGCGAGCGCGGCAACGAGCGCCGCGGTGATGAGAAGCGGACGGGTCATGCGGCGAGCTTCGCGAACGCCAGTGCCGTGCCCCACCCCGTCGCGTCCGCCTCGTCCATCGCTCCCGGCACGACCAAGCGCGTCGTGGTCGACGGCGTCGAGGTGCTGCTCTGCAACGTCGCGGGCACGTTCTACGCGGTCGAGGACGTCTGCACGCACGACGGCGGCCCGCTCGACCAGGGCGAGCTGAGCGGATGCCAGATCATGTGTCCGCGCCACGGCGCACTCTTCGACGTCACGACCGGGGCCGCGCTGACGCTGCCCGCGGTCATCGCCCTGCCGACCTATCCGGTCCGCGTCCAGGGCGACGACGTCTACGTCGAGGACGTGTAGTGGGTTCGGCTGACGCCGAACCCTTCGCGGTCCTCGCTTCGCTGCGGTCCGCCCGCTATTGTTCGGAGCCGTGGTTGGCGTCGCGTTGGTCGTCGCGGTTGGGGTCCTCGTCGGTGTCGCCGTAGACGACCTCGGGAGTGGTGGTGATCCCCGCGACGTCCGCCTCGCGGCGGGTTAGGGGTTCCTCGTCGTCCGCGATGGTGTGGAGCTGGCGGACGCCGACGTCGGTTTCGCGTTCCATATCGTCCCGGTACCCACGGCGGCCGGTGCGCCCCTGCCGGGACGCAGCGTTTGTCGAATGACGATCCCCAGGGAGCCGCGCTAGCATCGGTCACGTCATGGCTACACGGTTCCTGGTCTGCCCGCCCCGCGAAGGTACCCGCTACTCGGCGGACGCCGTGCGGCAATGGGACCGTTTCGTCGAACTCGCCGGCAGCGCCGGCGAGGCCGAGTTTCTCCGCCTCGAGCCGCAGGATCAGACGCCCGACCTCGTCTACACGGCGAACGCCGGCCTGCTTTCGGGCAACCTCGCGATCCTCTCGAGCTTTCGCCACGCCGAGCGCCGCCGCGAGCAGCCGATCTACCGCGCCGCGCTGGCTCGCGCCGGCTTCGCTACGACCTTCCTGCGCCAGACGTACTTCGAGGGGACCGGCGACGCGCTGTTCGACCGCGTGCGCCCGCTTCTTTATGCCGGGTACGGTTGGCGCACCGAGCGCGGTGCCACCCTGCAACTGCAAGAGATCGTCGGCTGCCGTGTCCTCCCGCTGCTGCTGACCGACGAGACCTTCACCCATCTGGACGCCGTCCTCTGTCCGCTGGCGAGCGGGCACGTCATGGTCCACCTCGAGGCGTTCTCGCCGCACGCGCAGTCCATGT
>JBEKAU010000186.1:0-5681 GCA_050015755.1 Vulcanimicrobiaceae bacterium
ACCGGCATCACCGGCAACTTCGATCAAGCGATCAAGGTCTCGAGCCGCGTCCTCAACGTCAAAGGGCGCGTCCTGCCCTCGACGCTCGCCAACGCGCGCCTGTGCGCCGAGCTGACCGACGGGACCATCGTCGAGGGCGAGTCGCACATTCCGAACTCCGGCGGTCAGATCGCCCGCGTGTTCCTCGACCCGCCATTCGTCAAGCCGCTCGAAGACGTCATCGCGGCGATCCGCGAGGCCGACGCGATCATCCTCGGCCCGGGGTCGCTCTACACCTCGATCATCCCGAACCTGCTGGTCGATCGGGTCGCGCGTGAGATCGAGGCGTCCAACGCGGTGCGGATCTATGTCTGCAACGTGATGACGCAACCCGGCGAGACCGACGGCTATACCGCGTCCGACCATGTCCGCGCGCTGATGAACGGTGCCGACGCGAAGCTCTGCGACGTCGCGATCGTCAACGACGAGCTGCCGCGCAAGCTGCGCGACGCATACGCGGTCGAGGGACAGCTGCCGGTCCAAGTCGACGAGGACGCGCTGCGTGACCTCGGCGTGCGCGTCGTGCGCGCCGGCGTGATCAGTGAGACCCAAACGGTCCGCCACGACCCCGACCGCCTGGCCGCTGTCGTCCTCTCGGTCATCGACGACGCCGTCGCCACGCGTGCCTCCTACGTCCGCTTCCGCGCCGGCGGCAGTTCCGCGACCGGGGCCGCTCCCGCCTAACGAATCGCGAACGTCAGCGTGTAGGGGACGTCGTTCTCGGCGTCCGGTTCGACTTGCATGAAGTAGCGGCCGGTCTTCGGCAGCGTGTACGGCTCGCCGATCGTGATGTCACCGATCTGGCCGCCCCCGAACGAAAGCACCGCGATCCGAACCTGGCCCGGTGCATGGACGCCGGAGATCGTGAGCTGCTGACCCTTGACCGCCGTGAACGCGTACTGATCGTACCAGCCCGACGACGCCTTCCCGCGCAGCACTGCCGACGACGCACCCGGCGCAAAGCGAATCGGAAGGTCGTCGACCTTCATCGCGCCGGTATCGCCGCGGACCCGCGCCGAACTGGCATCGACGTAATGGCCTCCTCGGTACGCCGCCGTCGTCACGTCCATGACCAGCGCGCTATCGTGCGCCGCGATCACGAGATTCGGGAGCGGCCTCGCCGGCTTCGTCGAGACGGTCAGTCCGTAGGTTGCGTACAGCATCGTCGCCGGATGTCCGAAGCGCACGACGTAGTACGGGCAATTCTGCGCCCCGCAAATGCACGGATCATCGACCGCCGCCAACACGACCTCATCACCGTCGATCGTGCCGAGCCGCTGGAACGACGCCTGGGCGACGGCCGCGCGCAAGTGCGCGTCATCGCATCCACTACCATCGTTGTGCGCGATGAGCGCCTGCAACGCCGCGTGGTGCGCGTCCAGCGGCGCCGCGGCGGCGACGAGCGTCGACATCAAGAGTGCGATCAGCATCGTTTAGTACGCGAGCACGTTGCGGAGGAAACGCCGTGAGACTTCACGGTAGCTACGGCCTTGCCATGAAAACGACATCTCGTTCGTCTCCGTCGAGGAGATGTGGCTCGAAAAGACGAGCACCGGAAGCGGGTTGGCATCCACGCTCGTCACCGAAACGGCGATGACGTCGGCCAGCACGCTCGGGTGGCCCTTTCGCAAGCGAATCACGTAGAATTCGCCGTTCGTCACGGACCCGAAGCACGGACTCCCCTCGCGGAGTTGCGCCACGACGACCTCATCGCCGTCGACTCGGCCAACCGATGCGATCTTCGACCGCGCAAGGATGCGACGCGCATCGAGACGCTCCGCGCACTCGACCGGAGCGGCGGCAAGGACCGTGGCGAGAACGAACGGGAGCATCGCGCGAGCTACTTTCGGTGGAGGAGTGCGACGGCGCGGGCCGCCGCTGCGCGCACGTTCGGCACGGCGTCGCGCATCGCCCCGGTCAGCGTCGTCGGGCCAGGGAGGATCGGGACGCAGCGGACGCCGTGCGCGCGCAGTGCCGCTTCGGCGTGCAGGTCGACGCTGCCGCCGAACGCGATCGTCGGCACGCCGGCCGCGCGGGCGAGCGCGGCGACGCCGGCCACGACCTTCCCGTGCAGCGTCTGCTCGTCGATCCGGCCTTCGCCGGTGAAGCAGTAGTCCGCGCCGGCGAGCGCTTCGGCGAGGCCGCGCACCTGGGCGACGAGCGCGACGCCCGATTCCAGCCGCGCGCAGCACGCGCTGGCGAGGCCCCAGCCGAGGCCGCCGGCGGCGCCGGCGCCCGGCAGCTCGCGCAGGTCGCTCTCGGTCGTCGCGGCCATCGCGTCGGCGAGCCTTGCCAACACGTCGTCGAGAAACGCGACGTCGTCGGGGCTGGCACCCTTCTGCGGCCCGTAGATTGCGGCCGCGCCGCGCGGCCCGAGCAACGGGTTGTTGACGTCGCAGGCGATCGCGAGGTCAACCTTCGCGAGCCGCGGATCGAGTCCGGCGAGATCGACGCGCGCAAGCGCTGCCATCGCCGCCGGGGTGGCCTGCAGCTCCTCACCCGCCGCATCGAGGAACCGCGCGCCCAGCGCGGCGAGCGCGCCCACGCCACCATCGGTCGTCGCGCTGCCGCCGATCCCGAGGACGATCGTGCGCGCGCCGCTGTCGAGCGCGTCGCGCAACAGTTCGCCGGTCCCGCGCGTGCTCGCCCGGCGCGCGTCGCGCCGACGCCCGCGCAGCAGAACGAGTCCCGACGCGGCGGCCATCTCCAGCACCGCCGTGGTGCCCTCGCGGGCGTAGGTCGCCTCGACCCACTCGCCCATCGGACCGTGCACCCGCACGCGCCGCGCCGTCGCGCCGCCGGCCAGAAACGCGTCGACGGTTCCGTCGCCGCCGTCTGCCATCGGCACGAGCACGCAGTCCGCAGCGGGGACGACATCGTGCACGCCGGCGGCGATCGCCGCGGCGACCGCGGCAGCATCCAGACTCCCCTTGAACTTGTCAGGGGCGACGACGACCCGCACTACTGCTTGGTCAGTCTAGACGGCGACGGCGCCCTCTTCTTCGTCCTGGCGGTCGAGGTTGGCCATCTTCTCGTCGAGCAGCCAGCGATTGGCGTCTTGCTGACGTGCCTCAGGGACCCGAGCTTTCAGCCAAGCCAGGATTTCTTCGTCGCACTGGCACGTCTCGAGCGCCGCGTCGAACATCCGCGCGGTGATCCCCCAGCGGTCGAAGACGCCGCGGTCCATCGGGCACGGATAGATGTAGTCGTGGATCGTCCCGTTGCGGGCGGCGCGTGCCTTGTCGAACACGCGCGCCAACCACAGGTACCCATCGACCGCATCGCGCCCGCGACGCGGAAACTCACCGTTACGAAAATCGGTGGCCATGGTGTCTTCCTTCCCCGAACGCGACCCGGCTATCCCCCAGCCAATCACAATGACGCAGGCAGCGCCCGCGAGGTTGCGGAACGCCGCCGGGCTATGGCCATGACCGAACCCCGCCAGGCGACCGGGATGACGTACTACGAGAACGCGCTCGACGCCGTCGGCCGCACGCCGCTGATCCGCCTCCATCGCGTGATCGACGACGCGCGCTGCCTGGTGCTCGCAAAAGTCGAATACGTGAATCCCGGCGGATCGGTCAAGGATCGCCCAGCCGTCGCGATGATCGAGGACGCGGAGCGGCGTGGCATCCTCAAGGCGGGCGCAACGATCATCGAAGCGACCTCCGGCAACACCGGGACGGGCCTGGCGATGGCGGCGGCGATTCGCGGCTACCGTTGCATCCTGGTCATGCCGGACAAGATGTCGTCCGAGAAGATCGACCTGCTCCGCGCCTACGGCGCCGAGGTCGTGATCACGCCGACCAACGTCCCCAACGATTCGCCCGAATCGTACTACGGCGTCGCCAATCGGCTCACGGCCGAGATCCCCGGTGCGATCCAGCCCGACCAGTGGCACAACGCGATGAACCCGGGCGCGCACTACGTGACGACCGGTCCCGAGATCTGGGAGCAGACCGCCGGGAAGATCACCCACTTCGTGAGCGGGATGGGGACCGGCGGGACGATCTCCGGCACGGCCCGTTTCCTCAAGGAACAGAACCCGAAGATGGTCGTCGTCGGCGCCGATCCCGAAGGCTCGATCTATAGCGGGGACACGCCCAAGTCGTACAAGGTCGAAGGGATCGGCATGAGCTACCTGCCGCAGACCGTCGACATGCGCGTCATCGATCAGATCCTGCGCGTCACCGACCGCGAGAGTTTCTTGATGGCACGCCGCATCGCGCGTGAGGAAGGCCTCCTCGTCGGCGGCTCGTCCGGCACCGCTGCCGTCGCGGCCTCGCGGGTCGCCAAAGACCTGCCGCCCGACGCGGTCATGGTCGTCATGATGCCGGACTCGGGCCGTGGCTACATGTCGAAGATCTTCAACGATGAGTGGATGCACGCCAACGGCTTCCTCGAGGACGAGCGCCGCAAGGACACCGTCGGCGACGTGTTGCGCACGAAGCAGCCGCTGCCGCCGCTCATCACCGTCACCGAGCAGCAGGCGGTGAAAGAAGCACTCGATCTCCTGCGGCGCTACGAGATCTCGCAGATCCCGGTCGTGCGCGGGACGACCGTCGTCGGCTCGATCAACGACGTCGCCGTCATGCAGGCCGTCTTCGACCACAACGACATCGTGCACAAGCCGGTCGGCGACGTGATGGGCCGCCCGTTCCCGATGCTCGAGCACGACGTCGAAGTCGGTCGCGCCTACAAGCTCCTGACGATGGCCAACGCCGCCATCGTCGTGACGGACGGTACCAAGCCGGTCGGCGTGGTGACCCGCCAGGACATCATCTCTTTCCTCTCCGCACAGCAGGCCTGACCGCATGGACTTCGCAACCCGCGCCATCCACGCCGGACAAGAGGCCGATCCGACGACCGGGGCGACGATCGTTCCGATCTACGCGACCTCGACCTACACGCTCGACGAAGTCGGCGTCACCAAGGGCTTCGACTACTCACGCACCATCAATCCGACGCGCCTCGCGCTGGAGCGTCAACTCGCGGCGCTCGAAGGCGGCACGCACGGCTATGCGTTCGGTTCGGGGATGGCGGCGACGTCGGCAGTGATGAACCTGCTCTCGTCCGGCGACCATGTCGTGGTCGGCGACGACCTCTACGGCGGCACCTATCGCCTGTTCTCGAAGGTGCTGGTTCGCTACGGGCTCGAGTTCAGCTACGTCGACATGACCGACCTGGCCGCGGTGCGCGCGGCGATTCGCCCGAACACCAAGCTGTTCTGGCTCGAGACGCCGACGAACCCGCTGCTCAAGCTGGTCGACATCGCGGCGATCGTCGCGCTCCGCCAGCCGGGGCAGATCGTCGCCGTCGACAACACCTTCGCCTCGCCCTACTTCCAATCGCCGCTGGCGCTGGGCGCCGACGTCGTCGTCCACTCGACGACGAAGTATATCGGCGGCCACAGCGACGTCGTGGGCGGGGTCGCGATCACGAGCGACGACGCGCTCGCCGAGGTGATCAAGTTCCACCAGAACGCGGTCGGCGGCGTACCCGGCCCGTTCGATACGTTCCTGACCATGCGCGGCGCGAAGACGCTGGCGCTGCGGATGCGCGAGCACGAGCGCAACGCGATCGCGGTCGCCGGCTTCCTCGCCGAGCGCGACGACGTCGCGACGGTGCTCTATCCGGGCTTG
>JBEKAU010000187.1:0-5665 GCA_050015755.1 Vulcanimicrobiaceae bacterium
ACGCGCGGCGTGGCTCGCCGCGATCCTGGTCATGCTGGCTGCGGTCTTTCGCGAGTTGCAGCAGCTTCCGCTGCGTGCCGATGAGGGCCGGCCGGATGCGAGCGTGTCGGAACGGCACAGCCGCCGATTGGAGATGCTCTGGCGTTTGGCGGCCACCGAGGCGGATGACGACGCGGCGTGGCTGCGCACGCTGTTGGGTGAGGCTGCGCACGTCGTGCGCGGCGGTGCGACGTTCCACGGCGTGCTGGCCCACGTCGACGGCTACGATCTCGTGGTCGATGCGACGACCATCTCGGCGATCGGGATCGACGTGCCGGCCGAGGGCTCGCGCTATCCGTTCGCCGGCACCCTGATGGCTGAAGCGCGGCGCCACGGCGGTACGATCGGCTGGGCCGACGTGAAGGCGGAGCGGCGACTGGCGCGCGTGCCGCGGGTGCGCGCGCACGACTGGCGTGCCTTCATCACCTCACCGTTTCGCGCCGGCGGAGTGCAATATTTCGTCGCGTTCGTCTCGTTCGATCCGTTGCCGGAACCGTTCAGCGAGAGCGATCGCGCCTACGTCGAGCTGCTGGCGTCGCTGTGCGCCTCGCGGCTGCACGAGCGCGCGCAGGACGACCAGCTGCGCTACCACTCCGAGCACGATGCGGTCACCGGGCTGCCGAACCGCGTCGCGTTCCGGGCGCAGGGTGAGCGCTGGTTGCGCGAGGGTCGACCGCTGGCGGTCGTCGTCGTCGACGTCGACCGCTTCCGCGAGCTGAACGACACGCTCGGCCACCAGGTCGGCGACACGATCCTGCGGCAGGCCGGCGCGGCCCTGGCCGAGGCGGCGAGCAGCGATGAGATCGTGGCGCGCCTGGGCGGAGATTCGTTCGGCGTCCTGGTCCCCGACGGTGAGGACCGCACCGCACTCGAAGCGCGGCTGCTGCGTTTCTTGAGCGCCTTCGGCCGGCCGCTTCCGACCGGGGTGCGCAGCGAAGCGCACGTCGCCGTGACGGCCAGCTTCGGTGTTGCCGTCGCGCCCGCGGACGGGACGAATTTCGAGCAGTTGCTCGCACGCGCCGACACGGCGGTCTTCGTCGCCAAAGAACAGGGTCGCGCACGGTGGGCGTTCTTCGAATCGCGGGTCGAGACGCAGTTCGCGCTCGCGCGCGGCCTGCGCAACGAAATCGTCGAGGCGGTCGAGCACAACGAGTTCGTGCTCTATTTCCAGCCGCACGTGGAGCTGGACTCGGGCCGGGTCGCCGGTGCCGAGGCGTTGATCCGTTGGAACCACCCCGTGCGCGGATTCTTGCCGCCGGCGGAGTTCATCCCGTTCGCGGAATCGCACGGTCTGGCGGGGCTGATCGGCGAGTGGGTATTGCGCGAGACGGTGCGGGTCGCGCAGCGGGTGCGCCAGCTCGCGCCGGACTTCCGGATCTGGTTCAACCTCTCGGCCGAAGAACTCAGCGATCCGGCCCTCCTGGCGCGGTTACGCCGCATCGAAGGCGACCTGACGTGCGTCGGCGTCGAGGTGACCGAGACCGCCGCGATGCGCGACGTCGACCGCACCGTGTACGCAATCGACGCGCTGCGCGAGGCCGGCTTGGCGATCGCGCTCGACGACTTCGGCACCGGCTACTCCTCGCTTGCGCACCTCAAGCGGCTGCAGCTCGACCTGGTGAAGATCGATCGCTCGTTCGTCGCCGGCATCCCGGCCGACACCCACGACATCGCGATCGTCGAAGCGGTCATCTCGATCGCCAAACGCTACGGTTTCGGTACGGTCGCCGAGGGCGTCGAGACGTTCCCGCAGATCGCGTTCTTGGCCGCCGGCGGCTGCACGTACGGCCAAGGCTTCATCTACGCGCGGCCGATGCCGGAGTCGGTATTCGAGGGCTGGCTCAACGAGCGCCGGGTACGCATCACGGCCTGAGCGCCGCCCCCGCTAGAACGACGGGCCGATGCGGGTGATCGCGAAGTCGTGAAAGCCGAGCGTCTCGGCGGCCGTCTCGCGCCCGTTGGCGGCCTCGACGATCCAGGCGAAGATCTCCTCGCCGACCTCGTCGAGGGTGCGCGTGCCGCCGACGATCGTGCCGGCGTCGACGTCCATGTTCTCGCGCATCCGCGCGAACAGCGCGCTGTTCGTCGCGACCTTGATGACCGGCGCGATCGGTGAACCCGTGGGCGTCCCGCGGCCGGTGGTGAAGACGACCACTTGCGCGCCGCCGGCGACCATCCCGGTCATCTGCTCGATGTCCTGCCCGGGCGTATCCATCACCACCAAGCCGCGCTGTGCCGGGCGCTGCGCGTACTCGACGACCTCGCGCAACTCCGTCGAGCCGCCCTTGTACGCGGCGCCGAGTGACTTCTCTTCGATCGTCGTGATCCCGCCGGCGATGTTGCCTTGTGAGGGGTTGCCGTAGCGCATGTCGACGTGCATCGCGCGGGCGCGGTCCTCGACCCGTTCGATCAGCTCGTAGAGCTTGGCGGCGACGGCGGGGCTCGCGCGCTCCGCCAACAAATGCTCGGCACCCACCAGCTCCGGCACCTCGGCCAGCAGCACCGTGCCGCCGGCCGCGACGAGCTTGTCGGCGGCGTGGCCGAGCGCCGGGTTTGCGGTAATCCCCGAGAAGCCGTCGCTGCCGCCGCATTCGGTGCCGAGGATCAGCTCCGCGAGCGCGCAGGTCGTGCGTTCGTTGCCGGCGACCTCGCGCAGCAGCTCGCGGGCGATCTCGATGCCGCGCGCGATCGTCTCGGTCGTGTTGCCGGTTTCCTGAATGCCGATCACCTCGACCCGCTGCCCGCGCGCCGCGATCTCCGTCGCCAGCGCCTTGGATTCGTTCGTCTCGCAGCCCAAACCGACGACGAGCACGGCCGCGACGTTCGGGTTGCTGGCAAAGCCGGCCATGGTGTGCTTCGTTTGTTCGAAGTCGGCGCCGACTTGTCCGCAGACGGTCGGATGGGTGATCGTCACCACCTCGGGGACGGTGCGCCCGATCCGATCGACGACGTGGTTCGCGCACATCACCGACGGCATCACCAGGACGTGGTTACGAACGCCGACGGTCCCGTTGGGACGCCGATAGCCTTGAAACGTCATCGTGGGGCCTCCGCCAGATCGCCGCGGCCGCGCACGCCGTCGACGTTGTGGACGTGCACGTGCTCGCCCGGGACGATCGCCGCCGACGCCCGCCCGATCGGCTGACCGTACTTGTGCACCAGCGCGCCCGCTGCGACCGCGCGCAGGGCGATCTTGTGGCCGGTCGGGATCGTCGCCAGCGGCATCACCGCGGTGTCCGCAAAGCGGACCGCCACGCCCGGCTCGAGCGGTCGCAGCGCGACCGCGACGTCGTCGTCGTCCTTGAGCCGCAGTGCGGCGCCGTCGAGCGAGAGCGGCATGATGGCTAGGAATCCGAAGGTTGCCGCACAACTCCTCTCGCGCAATGCGAGTGCTGGTGACGGGCGGCCTGGGTTTCATCGGCGCGTGGACGGCGCGCGTGCTCCTCGAGGGCGGCCATGCGGTCCGCGTCTTCGACGTCCACGCCGACCGCGTGCTGTTCGACCAGCTGGTCGGCCCGAGCGCCCAGACCGTCGAGCTGGTGACCGGCGACATCACCGACGCCGATGCCGTGCTGCGGGCGATGGAGGGCTGCGAGGCGGTCGTGCACCTCGCCGCGGTGCTGGTCCCGACCGCGCGCAAAGATCCGCTGCTCGGCGCGCGCGTCAATGTGCTGGGCACGCTGTACGTCTTCGAAGCGGCGAAGCAACATGGCGTACGCGGGATCGCCTACGCGTCGAGCGCGGCGGTGTTCGGACCGCACGACGGCGTTCACCCCGAGCCGACGACCCAATACGGTGCCTTCAAGCTCTGCAACGAGGGCAACGCCCGCGCGTACTGGGAAGACGCCGGCGTGCGCAGCATCGGCCTGCGCCCCTCGACCGTCTACGGCCCGGGCCGATCGATCGGCGTCACCGCCGACCCGACGCTCGCCATGCGCGCCGCCGCCGAGGGAACGCCCTACACGATCCGCTTCACCGGTGCGACCGGGATGGATTTCGCGCGCGACGTCGCGACGATCTTCGCGCGCGCCGCGACCGAGACGCCCGACGGTGCGCACGCGTTCAGCCTGCAAGGCCAGCTCGCGACGGTCGGCGAGGTCCTCGCGGCGATCAAGGCCGTCGTCCCGGACGCGGTAGTCGGCGCGGACGGTCCCGAGCTGATGTTCGCGGCGCAAGTCGACGAAGCGCCGCTGCATGCGGCGCTGCCCGGTCTCGCGCGCACCTCGCTGCTCGAGGGAACCCGCGAGACGATCGCGTTCTACGGGCGCTGAGAGCGCCGCTCAGCTCTTCGTTGCGGTTTTGATGCTGGCCGCGATGGTGGCGTCGACCTGTGCCTCGCGCGGACGGAGGTCGTGGCGCGCCTCGATCGTGCGCACCGAACGCGTGTAGGTCGAGATCACCGTCGATTGGGTGAACGCCGAGCCGCGGCGGTAGCGCACGCCGTCGAGGAACTCGCCGTCGGTGACGCCGGTCGCCGCGAAGATCGCATCGGGTGAGGCACACAGGTCGTCGAGCGTGAGCTTCTTGCCGATCGTCAGCCCTTCGTCGCGAGCGATTTGCTCGTCGCGCTCGTCGCGCGCCCATAGACGTCCTTGCATCTCGCCGCCCAGCGCGCGCACCGCGCAGGCCGAGATGACGCCTTCGGGCGAGCCGCCGATGCCGGCCAGCATGTCGACGCGCGCGCGATCTTCGAGCACGGCGTACACGGCGTTGGCGACGTCGCCGTCGCCGAACACGCGCACGCGCGCGCCGGCCGCACGGACGGCTTTCATCAAATGTTCGTTGCGCGGGCGTTCGAGCAGCGCCACGATCAGGTCGGAGACTTCGCGGCCGCGGGCGGCGGCGAGCCGGCGCAGGTTCTCTTCGAGCGGCGCCTCGATGTCGACGACGCCGCGGCCGGCCGGCCCGGTGACCAGCTTTTCCATGTAGGGTACGCGGGTGCGGAAGAGCGCGCCGCGCGGTGCCGCCGCGATGACCGAGATGGCACCCGGGCCGCCGCGCGAGGCCAGCGTCGTGCCGTCGATCGGATCGACCGCGATATCGAGCGAGGGGCCCTCGCCGGTGCCGACCTCCTCGCCGTGGTAGAGCATCGGCGCTTCGTCTTTTTCGCCCTCGCCGATGACGACGACGCCGGCCAGCCGCGCGTCGCGTAAGGCGGTCCGCATGGCTTCGACGGCGGCGCCGTCGACGGCGTTCTTGTCGCCCAGGCCGACGAGCCGGCCCGACGCGATCGCCGCCGCCTCGGTCGCCCGAACGAAGGAGTACTCGAGCGCGTGAATCTCCATTGAACCGCCTATTTCCAGGTGTCCGCTCGCTCGAAACCTGCCGGAAACCGGGGGTAGGCACCGAAATTCGCGGGCGTGATGCGAGAAGCGGTGATCGTCGAAGCGCTGCGGACTCCGATCGGTCGACGCGGCGGAAATCTTGGGGCGTGGCACCCCGTCGACCTGCTGGGCTTTCTGCTCCGGGAGTTGGTATACCGCGTACACCTCGACCCCGCGCGGATCGACGACGTCATCGCCGGCTGCGTGAGCCAAGTGGGCGAGCAAAGCATCAACATCGCTCGGAATGCCGTGCTGGCGGCCGGGTTCCCGGATTCCGTCCCCGGCACTACGATCGACCGCCA
>JBEKAU010000188.1:0-5655 GCA_050015755.1 Vulcanimicrobiaceae bacterium
GGCCGACGCCGTCGCGGCGACGCTTGCGCTCGCGCGCAGCGCCGAGGCGCTCGGCTATCAGCGCTATTGGCTGGCCGAGCACCACGCGACCCGCGGCCTCGCCGACGCCGCGCCGGAAGTGTTGCTCGGGCGGCTGACGGCCGAGACGACGCGCATTCGCATCGGCAGTGGCGGCGTGCTGCTGCCGCACTACGCGTCGATGAAGGTCGCCGAGCAGTTTCGCATGCTCGAAGCGCTCGCGCCCGGCCGCATCGACTTGGGCATCGGCCGCGCGCCCGGCGGATCGCGCCTGGTCACCGGTGCGCTGGGATCGCGCGACGTGCGCACCTTTCCGCGGCAGGTGCTCGATGTGATCGGCTTCCTCGACGGAACGCTCCCCGAGGCGCACGATTTCGCCGCGCTGCGCGCGCAGCCGACCGGGGGCACCTCACCGCAGGTGTGGATGCTCGGCTCGTCCGACTACGGTGCGCAGCTCGCCGCCGAGCTGGGCATGCCGTACGCGTACGCGCACTTCATCGGCGGCGACGCGGAGCACATCACCCGTCTCTATCGGCGGCACTTCACGCCCTCGGCGCGCTGTCCCGAGCCGCGCTTGCTGCTGGCGCTCGCGGCGCTGGCCGCACCGACGCCCGAGGAGGCCGAAGACGCGGCGCGGACGATCGATCTGTGGCGGCTGCGCATTCGGCGCGGCATCGATCTGCCGGTGCCGACTCGCGAGGAGGCGCACGCCTATCCGTTCAGTGACGACGAGCGCGAGGAGGTGCGGTGGAACCGCCGCCGCCTCGCGCTCGGATCGCCGCGAGGGGTACGAGAACGCATCGAAGAGGTCGTCGCGACGCACGGGGCCGACGAGGCGATGGTGGTCACGATCGCCCCGACCTATCCCGAGCGCACGCGTTCCTACGCGTTGATCGCGCAGGCGTTCACGGGCGCCGAGCGTCAGTTACCGTCGTCGTCCTGATCGTTCTCATCGTCGGCGTTGTGCGCGTACGTCGGGACCGCGCCGGCGTACGAAGGGCGCTCGACGCCACCGACCGCGACGCGCGCTTCACGCGCTTCGAGTGACTGCGGGTAGTCGGCGAGCAGCCAGCGCGCGGTGCGGCGGGCCATCCCGACCGACTCCTGCGAGCCGGCGCGCAGATAGACTTTCTCGAGCGCCAGCAGGTCACGCGGAATCCAGTGGTCGCTTGGATACTTGCGTTCCCAATCGTGCAGCGCGTCGACCGCGAAGTAGAGCGGTCCGCGGAGCATCTCTTCCGGTGAGGCACCTTCATCCAGGCGCCTGCCCGCGTCGTGGATCGTGTTGGCGATCCCGAGCACGCTCATCTTCATGTGGCCGAAATACTCGTCGGCCGGCGCGAGCCGTCCGGCGGCGGAGCTGACGCCGATATCGTCGGCGAGGACCGGAGCGCCGGGCAACGCCAGCGCGAGTCCGAGGACGGCGAGACGGAGCTTGACCATGGTGACCCCTCAGTGCGGCAAGCTGATCGGAGAATGCGAAGCGCCCGCGGCAAAGTCCGCGGGTCGACGTTCGTAGAGGGTCCATCGGCAGACGGGGCTTGGGACACCACATCGGGCGATGAGTGCACGATGAGAATTGGCTGGGACGTTGCTAGGCATGGCCAGGAACCGAGCTGGGCACAAGTGATCTCGGCGGAGACGCCTGACATCATTTTTGCGAGGCATCATCATGGAAGCGCCATTCCTTCAGCGACCGCCCGCGCTGGCCGCGGCCGCGCTCGCGCTCCTTCTCCCGTTCGCCGTCCCACTTGCTGCGCACGCGCAAGGCGGCCCCGGCGTCGCCCGCATCGCGTACGCGCGCGGCGGCATCGCCGTGCAGCGCGGCGACAGTTCCTCGCCCACCAGCGCAATCGTCAACGCACCGCTCGAGCCCGGCGACTACGTCACCACCGGCAACAGCGGGCGCGGTGAGGTTGCGTTCGACGGCGGCTCGTACATCCGGCTCGGCGGCGACGTGCAGATGCGTATGGTCAACATCACGCCCGGCAGCCGCGAAGTGCAGCTCGCCCAAGGCACGATCGACCTGCGCGCGATCCGCGGTCGCGACCTCAACGATCAGATCGATACGCCGTCGGTTTCGGTTCGACCGCACGGCTTCGGCAGCGTGCGCGTCAACGTCGATTCGCACGGCGTCACGCACGTGACCGCGCGCGACGGCTCCGCCGACGTCATCACGCCGGGCGGCACGCACACGATCGGCGTCGGCGAGACGCTGCTCGCGCAGGGTCCTTCGGCGAGTCCGTCGATCTCGACCACCGGTGCGCTCGCATACGACTCGTTCGACGCGTTCGACAACAGCCGCGATCAATACGAAGAAGCACCCGCGATCGCGACCTCGGATCCGTACGTCAACCAGGACATCGTCGGCGTCGACGACCTCGGCCCGTACGGCCAGTGGCAAGACGATCCGACCTACGGTGAGGTCTGGATTCCGCAGGACGAGCCGGCCGACTGGGCACCGTATCAGGACGGTCAGTGGGTGTGGGAAGACGGCTACGGCTGGACCTGGGTGTCGTCCGATCCGTGGGGCTGGGCGCCGTATCACTATGGTTCGTGGTACCACAGCCACTGGGGCTGGGCATGGTATCCGCCGCGTCCGGGCTACGAAGACCCGACGTGGGAGCCCGCCATGGTCGCATTCGTCGGCTTCGGCGGCGGCGTCGGCGTCTCGCTCGACTTCGGCGATCCGAACTTCGACATGGGTCTGGATATCGGCTGGATCCCGCTCGCGCCCTACGAGCCCTACTATCCGTGGTGGGGAGCGAACGGCTACGACAGCATCGCGTACGTGAACTCGTACAACTCCTACCAGAACTATGCGTACGGCTCGTACGTGTCGGGCCGCAACTTCTACGGCGGACGCTTCGGCCGCGCATCGCGCGTGTCGTCGGGGATGTACCGTAACGCGCACGTGTTCCAGGGGGCGACCCCCTTCGTCCCGACCGCCGCGAACACGCGCTACGGCGGGGGTGCCGTGCCCCGTTCGCTCGCGGTGCGCACCTCCGCGTTCTCCGGTCGCCACTATGCGGGTGATCCGCGCGTTGCGGCACGCACGCCGTTCAACGCGCAGCGCACGGCCGCCGCACGCGTGAGCCGCGATCCTGCTCGTGCGGTCTCGGCGCGTACGTTCACGACCCGCACCGCGGCGGCACGCACCGCGGCGGCGCGCACCGGTGCGATCCACATGGCCAACCGTCCGGCGACCGCCGCGGGGAACCGTGGCGTCGCCAACCGCGCCGCAGCCAATCGCGGCACGGCGAACCGCGGCGTAGCGAACCGGGCCGCAACGGCCAACCGTGGCGCGGCCAACCGCGGCGTAGCCAACCGTGGCACCGCCAACCGTGGCACCGCGAACCGGGCGACGGCCAATCGTGGCCGGGCGGCGAACCCCGCTTGGGCGCGGTTCAACAACACGCGCGGCACACACGTCGCGGCCGGTGCCGGCGCGCGCGGCGCGGCGCGGCCGGCAGCCAACGTCGCCCACCGGGCCACCGCGGCCGGGGCGCGGACGGCGAACGTCGCCCATCGTGCCACCGCGGCGCGGCCGGCAGCCAACGTCGCCCGCCGGGCCACTGCGGCGCGGCCGGCAACGGTCGGGCGGGCTGCGACCCACGCGGCGCCGGCGGCTCGCAGCTACGCGCGGACCTATAGCGCGCCGCGGACGACGGCGGCCCGCACGTACAGCGCCCCGGCGCGGACGTACGCGGCACCGCACTACGCGGCTCCGGCCCGCACGTACGCGGCTCCGGCCCGCACGTACGCGGCTCCGGCCCGCACGTACGCGGCACCCCACTACGCGGCTCCGGCCCGCACGTACGCGGCTCCGGCCCGCACGTACGCGGCTCCGCACTACGCAGCCCCGGCGGCTCCGCACTTTGCGGCGCCGGCCGCTCGGCCGGCGATGGCGGCTCCCCGTGCCGCAGCGCCGGTCGCACGGCCTGCCCCGGCCGCTGCCGCCGCCCGCGGCGCGCAGCAGCGCCCGCCTCGCTGACGCTTCGGCCCGGCAGGCAGCCCGAGAGACCCATCCGCCCGCCCGGCGGGTGGGTCTTTTCGTCGAAAAATGCAATGCAAACGCCTTGCAATCGGGCCCGACCGCGCGGTATGCTTCCCGATGGCGGTTGGACATTCGGATAATCCGCCAGGAGATAGATGTGACATTCGATCAATGGATCGACTCGGTTGACGCGCAGGTGCGCGGCCGGCTCGGTGGCTCGGTGAAGACCGAAGAGATCTCGTGGGACTCGGCCATGTGGGTC
Organism: Vulcanimicrobiaceae bacterium; assembly: GCA_050015755.1. Taxonomy (GTDB): domain Bacteria; phylum Vulcanimicrobiota; class Vulcanimicrobiia; order Vulcanimicrobiales; family Vulcanimicrobiaceae; genus Vulcanimicrobium. The sequence continues at coordinate 4,278 of JBEKAU010000188.1, forward strand.
AAGGGCCGTTCCACGGTCGTCGCGGCGCTGGCCGACGACGAGACGACGGCGATGCTGTCGTTCGACAATGGCGAGCGGATGGCGATCCCGTTCGCCCAGGCTCAGCCGGTCGACGTGAGCGAGACGATCGCTCGCCGGCTGCTCGCCGACCGGTAAACCTTCGCGGCGGCACGTCGGCCCCATGGCCCGTGCCGCCACCCATCCCAGGGGCTATGCTCCCAGGGATGGCTGCTCTTGAGGTCTCGGACCTCTTCACCGACGTTTTCGCCCCGCTCACGAGCTTCGCGCACGGTTTGACGCTGCGCCGCGAAGCCAACGTCGTCCAGTGGACCTATGCGGGTCAGTCGGCGATCATCACCCAGCGTGACAACGGCACGGTCAGCGGGACGTTCGTCGGCCAGCCGGCCTTCGAGGCCGTTTCCGGCACCGTTGCCGCGCCCGCGTACCTCGCCTTCGGCGGCGCGACCTATTCGACGACCCGCGAGGGGTGCGTGCGGATGGTCGACGACATGGTCGCCTTCTTCAGCGGCATCCGCGAGCCGCGCTTCGCCTTCGTCTCCGCGCTGACGACCGCGTAGCTCCCGTTACGGCAGGCTGAGCGGACGATAGCGGATGCGGTGCGGACGCGCCGCCTCCTCACCCAATCGCGCGCGCTTGTCGGCTTCGTACTCCTGGTAGTTGCCCTCGAAGAACGCGACCTTCGAGTCGCCTTCGAAGGCCAGGATGTGGGTCGCGATCCGATCGAGGAACCAACGGTCGTGACTGACGACCAGCACCGAGCCGGCGAACTCGCCGAGCGCGTCTTCGAGCGCGCGCAGCGTCTCGACGTCGAGATCGTTCGACGGCTCGTCGAGCAGCAGCACGTTGGCGCCGGCGAGCAGCGTCTTGGCGAGATGGAGTCGTCCGCGCTCGCCGCCCGAGAGCGTGCCGACGAGCTTTTGCTGATCGCCGCCCTTGAAGTTGAAACGGCCGAGATACGCGCGTGAGGGCATCTCGAAGCGGCCGATCTGCAAGATGTCGCGCCCGCCGCTGACGTCGTCGAACACCGTCTTGTCGTCCGCGAGCTCGTCGCGGCTCTGACCGACGACGCCGAGCTTCACCGAGGTGCCGATCGCGATCGTCCCCGCGTCGGGCTGCTCGGTGCCGGCGATCATGCGGAAGAGCGTCGTCTTCCCAGCGCCGTTGGGGCCGATGATCCCGACGATCGCACCGGGCGGCACCTGGAACGAGACATCGTCCATCAACAACCGATCACCGTATGCTTTGCGCACGCCATTGAACGTGATGACTTGATCGCCGAGCCGATCGGCGACCGGGATGAAGATCTCTTGGGTCTCGTTGCGCTTCTGGTACTCGTACGTCGAGAGCTCCTCGAAGC
>JBEKAU010000189.1:0-5654 GCA_050015755.1 Vulcanimicrobiaceae bacterium
AGCGGAACGATCTGCGCCGGCCCCCGCGCCAAGCCGCCGCACGCGCGCACGAACGCGTGCAGGCTCAGCACGTCGTCGACCGTTTCGGTGCCGGCGAGGATGAAGCTCGCGACGGCCTGCGGGCCGCGCCGCGCGCGCAGCGAGGCGACCGCGCGCACCGAGGCGATCGTGTCCTCCGCTTCCGGCGAGAACGACGCCGCCTCGGGGACCAGCGGCCGCGGCGAGACGAGCTCGCGCGCGAACCACGCACGGCGTTCCTCCGGGCTGCGCTGCGAGAGCGGCGGCAGCGCGGGTTCGACCAACGCGACGATCTCGTCGAGCGCGCGCACGACGCGGTCGCGGTGCTGGCGCCACTCGAGCGCGCACAGGTGGAAACCGAAGGTCGCAACGGCACGGCGCAGGCGCGCGAGCGGCCGCGCGACGTCCTCGCCGCTCGATGCGCGCACGCTTGTGAGCAGCAGATCGAGGTCGGCCAGCAACGCCGCCGGATCGCTGTACCCGCCCTCGGCGTCGGCCAGCGCCAGACGCAGACGCCGGTGGATGAACGCGAGCTTGCGCCGGTACGGCTCGGCATCTTGGCGCGGGCCGATCGCATAGCGCACGTCGGGGAAGGCCAGCGTGTCGGCTTCGACCGAGGCGACCAACGCCGGCGAGACCTCGCCGCGCGCGACGTCCTGCGAGAGCCGCACTTGCAGTTCCTCGACGTCGTGCAGGTAGCGTTCGAGAACGAAGTGGCGCGCCTGTTCGTGCGCGGCGATGACGCCGTCCGGCGGGACGTTGGGATTGCCGTCGCGATCGCCGCCGATCCAGCTGCCGAAGGTCAGGCGTGTCCCGACCGGCCCGCCCACCCGCTCCTCGAGCCGTTCGAAGAGCAGCGTCGCTTCGTCGAAGAGCGATTCGCGAAAGCGCGCGATGAGGTTGCGCACCTCGTCGTGTACGGTCGGCGCGGTCCGGTAGAGCTCGTTGCTCTGCCAGAGCAACACGATCTGCGCGCGCAGCTCGGCCTCGATCGCGCGCGTCTCCTCATCGGTCAAGACGCGCTCGTCGACGTTGCGCAACAGCTGCGCGACGGTGGCCAGCTTCTCCGTCGTCGTGCGGCGCAGCACTTCGGTCGGGTGGGCGGTGAAGACCAGCGTGACGGCGACCCGATCGAGCTCGGCGCGCGCTTCGGGCGCCATCGTCTCGAGCGAGCCGGCGAGCGGTGGATCGCCTTGTAGCGCGCGCTCGCGCCGGCGCCGCTCGCGGTGCAGTTGCTCGGCCAGGTTGACCATCTGGAAGTACAGGCCGAACGCTCGCAGCACGTCGATCGAATCGTCGATCGCCATGGTGTCGAGCACCGCGTCGATCTCGGCATCGAAGGCGGGGTCAGGCGTCGCGCGGCGCGCGCGGGTTGCGATGCGCAGCCGCTCGACCAGCGCGAACGTCGTCGGTCGCGCGTGCGAGCGGAGCACGTCGCCGACGAGCCGGCCGAGCATGGTCACCCGCGCGCGCAGCGGGGCGGTCGTGTCCGTCTCGGGCCGGGAGGTGACCATTGCGGTGATTTCGGTCATCGCGTGGTACCCGCCTCGCCGCGCGATCTGCCATTCGGCGCGTGCTGCCCTGCAAAGATTGTGGTCGTTCAGCAGGTGTCCCACGCGGTCTCGCATGGGAACCGACGCCGCCCGCCAAAGCGCTTTCACGACATGATCGATGCGGCGTTGGTCCGCCGGCTTCGGCGCGTGGCCGTTGCCGCCGTCGCAGCGATCGCGGCCCTGGTTCTCGTGCAAGAAATCGCCTTGCAGTGGCGCGTGCACAGCGGCTTCGTGCGTGCCGTTGCGGTCAACCGCAGCGGCCTGCGTCGCACGGCGGCGATGGACGTGCGCTATCGCACGGCGGCCTTGGCACGTGATCGCGACCAAGCTGCCGCACTGGAGGCGTCGCTCGCGTCGCTCTCGTCCCTTACCGCGGAGCTGCACGACCTGTCACCGGCGACCCTTGCCGTGCTCGCCGACTTCACCGCGACCGCGCACGCGATCGAGCGGCGTCCCGACGATCTCACGCTGCAACGTCGGCTCGGCCGGGAGGGCGACGTGCTCGCCGCCGCGTTCGACGTGCAGACCGACCGCTACGCGCGCAGCGTCGGCTGGCAGCGCACCGCCCTGCGCGGGGTCGCCTCGGCGGTCGGCGCGGTGATTCTCATTGGGCTCGCGCTGCTCTACGCGTTCGTCCTCAAGCGGCGCGACGACGCCGTCTTCGCCCTCCTCGATGCCGATGAAGAACAGCGGCAGCTGTTCGCGGCGATGTTCGATAACGGCACCGAGATGATGGCACTCTACGACGTCAACGGTCGAGTCATCCGCGCCAACCGCAGCGCACTCGAGCGGTTGGGTATCGCGCCGGAGAACGTCGCGCGTCATTACTCGGAGTACGTGGAGCCCTCGGAGCGCGAGGCGATCGTCGCGTGCTTCCGCAACGCGGTCGAAGGGTATCCGACCGAGCTCGAATCGACCTTCGTTGCTGCGAGCGGGGAGCGAATCCCGGTGATCGCCAACCTTTCGCCGGTGGTCGTGCGCGAGCGCGTCGTCGGTGTCGTCGCGGCCGCTCGCGATGTGACCGCGGAACGACGCGCCGAAGCGCAGTTGATGCACAGCCACGAACGGTTCCGCTCGCTCTTCGAGCGCAGCGCGAGCGCGATCGGGATCGTCACCAGCGATGGAACGATCGTGCAGGTCAATCGCGCGCTCGAGCGTCTCACCGGTTACACGGTCGAAGAGCTCGTCAACGAATCGATGTTGGTGCTCATGCCGCCGACGCGGCACGAGGCCGCCGCCCGCCGTATCGCCGATCTGACCTCAACGGAGGGCAGCTCCTATCGCGACGAGCTGCGCGCACGGGACGGTACCGATCTCCCGGTCGAGGTCCGCGTTGCGCCGATCGTCGTCGACGGTACGCACGAGGGGTTCTTCGTCAGCTTCGCCGACCTCACGCGCGACCGTGCGCTCGAACGCCGATTGGCGGAGAAGGACGATCGGCTGCGCCTGCTCTACCAGGTGGCCTCGTCGGCGGAGCGTCCGGAGATGCGCGTCGAAGCGGCCCTGACGCTCGCCGCGCGCGCACTCGGGATGAGCCACGCGTATCTGTCCGAGGTGGTCGGCGAGGTCGTCACCATCCGCCGGCGTTTCGCGCGCGACGGTATGGTTGAGGGTGAGCAGCGGTTGATGCTGCGCGGCACGATCACCGAGCGGTTGCGGGCGAGCCCGCGCGCGCTCGCCGTGCGGACATCCGCGGCGAGCCGCTCGCGATGACCCTCGCGGAGCAAGGGCAGTATTGGGCGAGCTTCATCGGCGTCCGCTTCGATGTGCCCAACGAAGTCGCCGGCGCGCTGGTCTTCGTCGACGAAGCGCCGCACGTCTTCGACGAGGCTGACCTCGATTTCGTCGATCTGGTCGGCTCGGTCGTGAGCGGGGCGGCGACGCGACAGGTCGCGGAGGCGGCGCTGCAGCACGCCGCCTCGTACGACGCGCTCACCGGCGCGGCGAACCGGAGCTTGCTGATCGACCACATCGATCGCGCGTGTGCGCACGCGGCGCGCACCGGCGAACAGTTCGCGCTGCACTTCCTCGACCTCGACGGCTTCAAGGAAATCAACGACGCGCACGGACACGAAGCGGGCGACGAAGTGCTGCGCATCGTGAGCGATCGCTTTCGCGCCGTCGTCCGAGCCGACGACGTGCTCGCGCGCATCGGCGGCGACGAGTTCGTCGTGCTCCAATCGGCGCCGGCCGATCCGCTGGCCATCGAGCGCCTTTCCGCGCGCCTGCGCGGTGCGCTCACGCCGGTGATCCCCTTACCCTCGGGCCGGCCAGTGCGCGTGTGGTGCAGTCTCGGCGTCGCCGTCTGCCCACACGACGGGCGCACGACCTCGGATCTGCTGCGCGCCGCCGACCGCGCGATGTACACCGAAAAGCGCGCCCGCGCCGCAACCGGGCAGCGTTAGAGGGCGGCCGTCTCCCGCACCGGGACGTCGAGGGTCGTGACGCGGCGGAGATCGCGGGGTTCCGACTCGTCGAACGCGAGGCCGCGGTGCATCGTGCAGCGATTGTCCCAAATGACGAAGTCGTGCGGGCGCCAGGCGTGACGGTAGACGAATTGCGGGAGCGTCGCGCGTGCGGTCAGATCGCGCAGCACGATGCGGCCTTCGGGGACCGGCCAGTCGACGACGTGGCTCGCGTGGGAGGCGAGGTAGAGCGTCGTGCGACCGGAGCCGGGGTGGACGCGTACCAGCGGCTGTACGGCGCCGGGGAACTGCGCGCGCTCCGCGTCGGAGAAGTCGGTGAAGCCGATCGTCTCGCGCGAGTAGAGGATGGAGTGGAAGACCTGGAGGTCGGCGATCTGCGCGCGCAGTTCGGGTGGGAGCGCGTCGTAGGCGGCCCGCAGGTCGGCGTACTCGGTCTCGCCGTCGTGGCTGGGCGCGGTGCGCGCCGAGAGCATCGAATAACGCGCCGACGGGTTCTGAAACGAAGCGTCGGTGTGCCAGAGCCGGTTGCCCAGCGAGTACATGCGGCGCCGATCCTCACGCGCGAACGGCGTCCCGTTCTCATCGAGGTTCGAGATGTCGGCCATCGCGGCGTGCTGCAGCCGGCGCGTCCCCTCGACGACGCTGCGGGCGATCGTCGTGACCAGCTTGCCGTCGAGCCGCTGTGCGAACGCGATCTGCTCGTCGTCCTCGAACGGCTGGTCGCGCACGACCACAACGGCGTAGCGATCCAGCAACCCCCGCAGCTCGGCCAGCGCCGGTTCGCCCAAGCTCCGGACGTCGACGCCGCGCAGCTCGCCGACGAAGAGCGGGTGGAGGGGGGACGCGGTCAGTGCCATGGTGGGAGATTCGACAAAAGTCGGACGTTCCTCGATCGTGCGATCGGCCTCATCGATCGTGGGGAGAAGGGGCGTCCAGCGAGAAGTCTCGCACGTCATGGCGTCTCAGGTCGTCAACCCTGGTCTCGAAGGTATCGTCGTCGGCGAGACCGTCCTCAGCAACGTCGAAGGTGAGCTCGGCCGGCTGACCTACCGCGGCTACGATATCCACGAGCTGGCCCCGAGCGTCACGTACGAAGAGGTCGTGCACCTGTTGTTCTACGGGGTGCTGCCCTCGCAGAGCGAGCTGGAGGCCTTCGCCGCCAAGCTGGCGGGGCTGCGCACGCTGCCGGCGCCCACGCTGGAGATCCTCCGCACGATCCCTCGCGACGCCTGGCCGATGGACGTCCTGCGGACGGGCATCTCCACCCTCTCGCACGTGCTGCCGCACCAGCCCTCCGGCGCGCACATCTCCGACATCGACGCCGCGCTCGGCCTGATCGCGAAGACGGCGACCATCGTCGCCGCCTGGAACCGTCTGCGCCGCGGGCTCGAACCGCTGCCGCCGCGCGCCGACCTGCGCCACGCCGCCAACTTCTACGCGATGTGCACCGACCGCACGCCGACCGTCGAGCAGGCCAAGGCGCTCGACGCGTACTTCGTGCTGCTGGCGGACCATTCGTACAACGCCTCGACGTTCAGCGCGCGCGTCACCGCCTCGACCAACGCCGACCTGTGGTGTTCCATCACCTCCGCCGTGGCGACGCTCACCGGTGAGCTGCACGGTGGCGCACCCTCGCAGGTGATGGACACGCTCGAAG
>JBEKAU010000190.1:0-5648 GCA_050015755.1 Vulcanimicrobiaceae bacterium
TGCGACGCGCTGCGGTTCGCCGTCATGGCCGGCTTCTGTGTCGCGCTCATCACCGGTCGGCTCAGCCTGCCGTTGATCTACGTCGGTGTCTTCGTGCTGGCCATCGGGGGCTCGATCTTCCTAGGTTCGCAGGCGCCGTCGATCCCCTACCTGCTCGGCAAGGATCGCGCGAAGGCGGGCGTCGCGACGATGGGCGCGACCGAGCAGACCGTCAACCTGATCGCGCCGCCGCTCGGCGGTGCGCTGCTCGGCGTCGTCGGCCCCCTGCCGCTGCTGATCGTGAACGCGGTGACGTACCTGGGCTCGCAGGCGGCGGTCGCATCGGTGCGCACGTTCGGCCCCGACGCTCCCTCGGGACTCCCCTCGCTGCGCGAAATCCGCGAGGACATCGGCGTCGGGTGGCGCTTCGTGCGCGGCGAGGGCACGATGCTGCGCCTCTCGCTCTTCAGTGCAGCGGCGAACTTCGTCGGCACACTCGGCTTCGTCTCGCTGATCCCGTACCTCAAGCGTTCGTTCGAGGCCGGCGATCACGTTGTCGGCATCGCGTTCGGCTGCTTCTCGGCAGGCGCGGCGCTCGGCGCGCTCCTCGCGGGTCGCACGCACTGGCCGGTCGGCATTGCATTGGTGATCGCGAACCTCGGCGACGGTCTGGGGTGGCTGCCCTTGCCGTTCACGCATTCGCTCCCGGTGGCGGTCGCCGGCGTCGCGTTCTCGAGCGTGTGCGCAGGGTACTACATCACGACGCTCGTCTCGTGGCGCATGCGCGTAATCCCGGAAGAGCTCGTCGGTCGCGTGTTCGGCGTCGTGCGCTTCTTGGTGCTGGGCGGGATTCTTCCGGCCTCGCTGCTGGGCGGTTGGCTCTCCGATCACATCGGCGTGCGTCCGACCGTCGCCATCTCGGCCTTCGGCTATCTGTTCGTCACCATGATCGTCGCGTGCTCGCGCGTCATCCGTGCGGAGCACCGCTGACGATCGCGATTTCGTCGAAGCTCGTTGCCGACGGGTGTGTCGTGGTCGCGCCCGGCGGCGTGTCGGCGGGGCGCAGCAGCCGCACGGTCTGCATGCCGGCCGCGCGGGCCGCGTCGAGCTCGGCGTCGACGTCGCTGAGAAAGACGATCTCACCGCCCGGCACGCCAATTGCGCGCGCGATCTTCTCGTACGAGATGCGATCGCGCTTGGGGCCCGTCGTGGTGTCGAAGTGGCCGCTGAACAGCCCGCGTAGATCGCCGGCCGGGCTATTGGCGAAGATCTCGTGCTGCGCCGCGATCGAGCCCGACGAGTAGACGTAGAGGCGCAACCCCGCCTCGTGCCAGCGCCGCAATCCGGCGACGGCATCGGGATAGACGTGCGCGGGAATCTCGTGGCGCCGATAGCCCTCCGCCCAAATCAGCCCTTGCAAGGCCTTGAGCGAGGTCACCTTGCGGTCCTCGGCAATCCAGCGGTGCAGGTGCGCGAGGATCGTCGCGTCGTCGGCGTCGGGCGGCTCGCCGGCTTCCTGCGCCGCGAGCAGCATCGCGTCGGCAACGGCGGGCTCGGTGCGATGCGCGGTGACGTACTCGTCCAGGCGCGCGTCGGCGTACGGAAAGAGGACCTCGTGCACGAAGCTGATCGTGCTCGTGGTCCCCTCGATGTCGGTCAGCACCGCGCGCGCGGCGAGCGGCACCGGCGCGTTACTCGTAGGCCGGGAAACGGCGCGCGATGTCGTCGCCGGTGAACGCGGCGACCCAGCCGGCGGGATCGGTGAAGAGGCGAATCGCGGTGAACTCGGGATCGGGCCCCATGTCGAACCAGTGGGTCGTGCCGGCCGGCACCGAGATCAGGTCGCCGCGCGTGCAGACCATCTGGTGCACGCGGCCACCGATGCGCAGGTAGAACGCGCCGCTGCCCTCGACGAAGAAACGGACTTCGTCTTCGCCGTGGGTGTGCTCGTCGAGGAACTTCGCGCGCATCGGAGCGGTGTTCGGCGTCCCCTTGGCGAGACGAATGACGTCGGCAGCCTGATAGCCGCACTCCGCCCGCAGCCGCGCGACGTCGGCCGCATACGCGGCGAGCACGTCGTCCTGGCTCGCATCGGGCGCGAGTATCGCGTCGGTGGCCCACTGCTCGAAGCGGACGCCGACATCCGCCAGCGTGCGTGCGATCGCAGCACGATCGGTCGTCTCGAGCATCGTGCGCGTCGGGTCGTGCTCGTCATAGACGCGCAGCGTCGAGGTCAGCGTCGTGTTCATCGCAGTCTCCGTTCTTCGAGGTGGCAGGCGAGGAGGAACTCGAGTCCCTCGACATGGCGACGCGCCTGCACGGCGTCGGCACCCCACGCGTAGAGGCCGTGCCCGGCCAAGAGATAGCCCGGAATGTCGGGATCGGGGCCGAGCTGCGCTTCGATGCGCGCAGCGAGCGTCTGGGTGTCTTGGTCGTTGGCGAAGATCGGGATCGCGAGCGTGCTCTCGTGCGTGCGCAACCCGAGCGCCTTGTGCATCTCGTAGCCTTCGGTCGTCACCGCGCCGTGCACCGCATCGAGCCGCGAGAGAACCGTCGCGGCGAGCGAGTGGACGTGAAAGATCGCGGCGATACGCGGATCGCGCCGGTAGCGCGCCAGGTGCAGCGGTGTCTCCGCCGACATCCCCGGCGGGACCGGCTCGTCGAACGCAAGCGTGGCGACGTCGGCCGCGCCGATGGCGCCCTTGTCCACGCCGCTGCGCGTCACGGCGGCGTGCCACGCGTCGATCCGGACGGAAAAGTTTCCGCCGGTCGCCGGAACCCAGCCGCGGAGGGCGGCGAAGCGGCCAAAGGCCGCGATCTCGTCGACGACCGCCTCCGGCGGCGCCGGAAGCACCATGATCACCCCTTGGCGAACCTCAGCGCATGCCAGCAAGGTTGCGATTGCGGTGAAAGATGAGCGGGTGCGCGACGAGCGCGTGCTGGTCTACTCGACGGATGGCAGCCTACCGCTTCCGGCGGCGCCCAAACGCACGCCGGGGCAGCGTCCGGCAGGCGGCCCCGCGCTCCCCGACGACGGCGTGGTGCGGGTGGCCCGCGAGCGGCGCCGTGCCAGCAGCGTCACCCTCGTCCATGGGCTGGCCGAGGCCGAGCTCGCGACGATCGGCAAGGAACTCAAACGCCTGTGCGGCACGGGCGGTACCGCTAAGAACGGGGTCGTCGAACTGCAGGGTGACCACCGCGATGCGGTCGTCGCCTACTTCGAGCAGCGCGGCCGCCGGGTCAAGCGCGCCGGCGGCTGACCCCTAGAGCATCAGCGAGTCGGCCGGCGAGGTGACGTACAAGACGTCGTCGTTGCGGTCGATCTGTTGACTGGTAAGGCCGTCGCCCTGGTGGCCGAACGCGGTCACGCTGACCTCGCCGAAATCGCTCGTCGCCGAGTATTTCGGCAACGCCGGCGTCCGCTCGTCGTCGGCGCGCGCCTGAACGTCGACGTTCACGATCGAGCGCGGCGCTGCGCCATCGAGTACTTCCGCGCCCTCTCCGGCTTGGGCGGTGCCCCCTTCGACCAGGTCACCCTTATCGCTCTCAGCCCCGTTGTCGACCAAGCCCTGCGCACCGCCGAGCACGTCGAGCGTGCCGGCAGCAGTCGCTTTGATCGCGACGGCCGCCGATGCGGTCGTGCGCTGCAACTGCGTGATCTGGTCTGTTGCCGTGGTCGACGCGACGTCGTCCTGGAGCGCGACGTTCACCGTCCCGTCGTCTTTTGCGGACGTCCCGTCCGCCTCCATCGCAGTCGCGAGCGATGCTGCCGGTCGTGAGCGTTACCTCGTCCTGCGCGACGATCTCGGCCTTCGCCGTCTGCGAATATCCGCCGACGGTCACCGCGGCCGTCAACGACGCCTGCGCACCGTCGGCGCCGTCGTTGAAGCCGAACGTGTTGCCGAGTTCGTCGGTCAGCGAGATCGCGATCGCGCCCTGCGCGCCGCCCTTGACCGAGACCGTGTCGCCGAACGCGTCGGTCGCATCGAACGCCGCCGGCGAGACGGCGTCCGCGTCGTACCCTCCGCCGGTGCTGGTGACGGAGGCCGTCTCGACGCCGTCCGCGGTCCGCTGGACGGTGAAGGTCGTGCCGTCGAGATCGTCGCCGTCGACGGTCGTGGTACCGCCGGGTGCGACCAGACTGCTCAGCGCCGTGGGCGCCGCGCTGGCAAGGCCGGTGTCCGAGCCCCCTGCGCCGGCCAAACCGGCGATCGTGCCGGCCAGGTTCGCCAGCCCTTGCTCGACGGAGCCGCTCGGCGCGCCATTGCGGCTATCGTAGGTGATCGTCGCGCCGTTGATGTGCTCGACTGCCGCATAGGTGCCGTCTTGCCGCACGGTGACCGTGACCGTCGAGCTGCTGCCCTCGAGCCCTTGCACTTGGATGACGGCCGTCGCGTCGCCGGTCAGCGTGGCACCGGTGATCGAGCTCGGGGCATCGCTCAGGTCGCGGATGGTGCCCGTGCCGTCGTAGAGCGTCAGCGCGATCTGGGCCGTGAAGGTCCCCTCGCCGAAGTGGCTGTCGGCCGACGTCGCCTTCGATGATCCCAAACCCCGAGCCGCGGCGGCGCCCAACGGCTCCGATGCCGTCGAGTCCACCCGTAGGGTCAAGGGCGCAGCCGACACGCAAGACCTCCCTGTCCGACGCTTCTCCTAACCGGTATCGGCCGTTTCGCTTCGCCTCTCAAACGGCCGCTCCGCGCCGGCCCGTCGGCGCAGCTTGGAGGCGTACATGTCGCGGTCGGAACGGGTCAGCAGGCTGCGCACGTCGCCGGCCTCGGCCGGATACAGCGCGACCCCGATGCTGGCGTAGGGAACGATCTGTTCGCCGCAGATCTCGATCGGCTCGCCGAGCAGGGCGTCGAGCCCGTCGACGAATGCGGCCGCTTCCTCGCGCGCACCAATGTCGCGCGCGACGATCACGAACTCGTCACCGCCGAACCGGGCGCAGATGTTGCGCTCGCCGGTGTGCCGCGCGAACCGTTCGGCGACGATCCGCAGCAGTTCGTCGCCGGCCTCGTGGCCCAGGGTATCGTTGACTTCCTTGAAGCGGTCCAAATCGACAGTGATCAGCGCCAGCCGCGCTTGACCGCGTTGCACCAGCGCCTGCAGCTTGGCCTCCAACAGCCGCCGGTTCGGCAGACCGGTCAGGTCGTCGTGCTCGGCGAGATAGCGCGAGCGTGCCATCTGCTGCTCGAGCAACGTCACGATGATCCCGATCGCGACGATGTACTTCGGGATGTTCCAGGCCGTATCGTCGATCTGCACGTGCGGAAACCAGACACTTTGCGCCCAGCCGACCGGAAACACCAAGCCCCAGGCGACGAAACCGAACACGGTCGTCAGCACGCCGGTCGTCGGCCGCGGAAAACGGCGCCAATAGAGGACGCCGGCCGCGACGTACTCGCCGCAGAGGATTACGTTGAGCAGGTCACCGCGATCGTGATCCATCGTGAGCACGAGCAACTGCAGCGCGGTGGTGACGAGGGTGACGATCGCGCTGATCCACCGGTCGGGCATCGGGATGCGGCGCTCGAGGCCGACGACGATCAGCACCAGCACCGCGCCGGCGACGATTGTCACCGCGTACAGATCGGGCCGGGTGACGTTCGCTTCGATCAGCAGCGTTTCGACCAGCACCGGAACGACCAGAATGGCGAAGACCAGCAAGT
>JBEKAU010000191.1:0-5643 GCA_050015755.1 Vulcanimicrobiaceae bacterium
TTACCTGGGCGACCAGGACGCGATCGAGGCGATGGCCGAGGACGCGCCGCGCCAGATCATCTGGCTCGAGCACCGGGGCTGCATCTTCTCGCGCATGCCCGACGGCCGCATCGCGCAGCGCCCGTTCGGCGGCGCCGGCTCGCCGCGCACCTGCTACTCGGCCGACGTCACCGGCCTGGTCATCCTGCACACGCTGTGGGAGCAGCTCGAGCGCTTCGGCGTCAAGGTCTACGAAGAGTACTTCGCGACCGCGCTGGCGGTCGAGGACGGCATCGGCACCGGCGTCGTCGCCTACAACATGCGCTCGGGCGAGCTGGAGCTGGTCACCGCCAAGGCGACCATCTTCGCCACCGGCGGCCTCGGTCGCGTCTACCGCAAGACGACCAACGGCTACGCCTCGACCGGCGACGGCATGGCGATCGCGTATCGCGCCGGCATCCCGCTGATGGACATGGAGTTCGTCCAGTTCCATCCGACCTCGCTCAAAGAGAACGGCGTGCTGCTCTCGGAAGCGGCGCGCGGTGAAGGCGCGTACCTGCTCAACTCCGAGGGTGAGCGGTTCATGTTCAAGTACGCCCCCAACAAGGGCGAGCTGGCCTCGCGCGACGTCGTCAGCCGTGCCGAGTGGACCGAGATCCTCGAGGGCCGCGGTATCGACGGCTGCGTGCTGCTCGACCTGCGCCACCTGGGTCGCGAGAAGATCCTCGAGCGTCTGCCGCAGATCCGCGAGCTCGCGCTCGACGCGACCGGCAAGGACGCGATCGATACGCCGATCCCGATCCTCCCCGGCATGCACTACGCGATGGGCGGCATCGAGACCGACAAGTTCGGCGCCACCCGCATCCCCGGTGTCTATGCCGCCGGCGAGTGCGCCTGCGTCTCGGTGCACGGAGCGAACCGCCTGGGCGGCAACTCGCTGCTCGAGACGATCGTGTTCGGTGCGCGCTCGGCGAAGCACGCGATCGACTACATCAAGACCGTCGGCGAGGTGAAGCCGGGCGAGAAGACGCTGGCCAGCGAACAAGATCGCATCGCCGGCATCCTCGCGCGCACCGGCGGCGAGCGCCACAGTCACGTGCGGGCGGCCGTCAACGAGGCGATGAGCGACCACGCCTTCATCTTCCGCAACGACGCCGACCTGCGCAGCGGAATGGACGGGCTGCGCGCCGCTCGCGAGATGGCCACCACGATGACCGTCCAGGACAAGTCCAAGACGTTCAACACGGACCTGGTCAACCTGCTCGAGACCGAGTTCCTCACCGACATCGCGCAGCCGATCATGCTGGGCGCCCTCAACCGCCAGGAATCGCGCGGCGCGCAGGCGCGCTCCGACTTCCCCGATCGCGACGACGAGAAGTGGATGGTCCACACCCTCATGCGGTACAAGGGGCACACCAGCGATCCCGATGCGGACTACAGCCGCAAGGTGACGATCACCAAGTGGCAGCCCGCGGTCCGGAGCTACTAGAATCATGGCCTACACACTCGATATTTTCCGCTACGATCAGGCGACCGACGAGGTTCCGCACCGCGATCGGGTCGAGATCACCGATCTGCCCGACACGGCGACGGTTCTCGACGCGCTCGAGCACGCCAAGGCGGAGATCGACGGCACGATCACCTTCCGGCGCTCGTGCCGCTCGGCGATCTGCGGCTCGTGCTCGATGAACATCAACGGCACGACGGGCCTGGCGTGCAAGACGCCGGTGAAGGCGGTCCTCAAGGCTGACCGCAGCGTTGCGATCGACCCGATGCCCAACTTCCAGCCCATGAAGGACCTGGTCGTCCACATGGATCCGTTCTGGGACAAGTACACGCGCCTCAAGCCGTACTTGCAGCCCGCGGATCGCGACGAGGACCACGCGACCGAGCGCCGCGTCTCGCCGGAAGACATGCACAAGCTGGTCGCCGTCGCGAACTGCGTCATGTGCGCCACCTGCTATGCGCTGTGCCCGGTCGTCTCGGTCGACCCCGCGTTCGCCGGCCCGGCCGCGATCGCGTACGCGTACCGCTTCATCGAAGACGTGCGTGACTCCAAGCGCAAGGAACGCGCCGCGCAGATCAGCGACGACTACCTCTGGCTGTGCGCGCACTGCTACGCGTGCTCGTACTGTCCCAAGCACGTCGATCCGCACGACGACATCATCGCCGTCAAGCGCGCCACGATCGAAGAGGGCCTCACCGACGCGCCCGGTCCGCGGCACGCGCTGGTCGTCGCCAAGACCGTCAAGCAGACCGGTATGCTGCACGAGAACGAGGTCGTCCAAGGGACGGTCGGCCGTTTCAACATCAAGGGCATCATCAAGGTCGCGCCGTTCGGGCTGCGGCTGGCCATGGCCGGCAAGATGCCGCCGCTCTTCCTCAAGCCCGTTCCGAAGGTCGACGAGATCCGGACGATTTTCGACACCCTGGAGGCTCCGACACTCTGATGACCGCCACACTCGACCGGCCGCAGATTCGCGGCAAATCGAAGTCCGCGCAGATGCGCAAGTACGGGTTCTTCCCCGGCTGCGTCGCCAAAGAGTCGTGCAAGGAGCTCTTCAACTCGACGATGCTGCTGGCCGATCGCCTCGGCATCGAGCTGGTCGAACTGACCGCGGCGTCGTGCTGCGGCGCCTCGGTGCTCAACGACACCAATCGCGACATCGCGCGCGTTCTCAACGCGCGCACCTACGCGCAGGCCGAGGCACTCGGTCTGGACGACGTGATCACGATCTGCTCGACGTGCACCGGCCACATGCGCGCCGCCAACAAAGAGCTGCTCGAGGACGAAGGCCACATGGCGCAGGCCAACACGATCCTGGGCAAGTTCAACGCGCGCTACGACGGCTCGGTCACCGTCCGCCACCTGCTGTGGCTGCTGATCGACGACATCGGCCTGGACGAGCTCAAGAAGATGGTCGTCAACCCGCTCAACGGGCTGAAGGTCGCGCCGTTCTACGGCTGCCACATCATCCGCCCGGAGTCGGTCAACGGCTGGGAGTCGGCGCGCAACCCGCACTCGCTCGAAGACTTGATCGTCGCGCTCGGCGGCGAGGCGATCGACTACGCCGGCAAGACCCGCTGCTGCGGCTTCCACGTCCAGCTCGAGAAGGACGGGATCGCCGCCAACATGGTCGGCCAGAACATGCGCATGGCCAAGGACCAGGGCGCGGAAGCGGTCATCACGCCGTGCCCGCTCTGCCACCTCGCGCTCGACGGCTACCAGGCCGACTCGGTCGCGCGCTGGGGCCGCACCGATCTGCCGATCTTCCACCTGCCGCAGCTGGTCGGGCTCGCGCTGGGGATCGATCCCGCCACGCTCGGCCTCAACAAGCACATCATCAAGCCGGGCTTGGTCCTCGAACAGCACGATCTGGCCCCCGCCCACGTCGCTTAAGACCGCAAGCCACCCGCGAGAAAACGAAGGGCGCCCGATGGGCGCTCTTCTTCTTTTATCCGGGTTGGATGGTGAGGCGCACGAAGTGCTGCGGATCGATGCGGCGCATGGCGTGTTGCAGCTGCGCCGGCGTGACGCGCACGAGCGCATCCCAGAACCACTGCGCGCCGCCGTCGACGCCGCCGCTCGCGCCGGCGAGCATGTCCTGGGCGACGCCGCCGAAACTGTCGAGCGGCAAGATCCGCTGCGCGAGCAGCAGCGCCTTCGCGCGCTGCAGCGTCTCGAGCGGCAACGGACGATCGCGCAAGCCCTCCAGCACCGCGAGCGCCGCGGCGTTGGCCGCACGCGCGTTCTTCGGATCGCTGGCATATGAGAGCGTGAACGTGCTGCCGGTCTGGTCGATACTCAAGCTGGAGTCGACCGAGTAGACGTAACCGTGTCGCGTGCGCAGCTCGCGCATCAGCAGCGACCCGGTTCCCTCACCCGAGAGGATCGTGTTCGCGAGCTCCAGCGGGACGTAGTCCGGGTCGTCGAAGCGCAGCGGAATCGTCTCGCGCAGCGTCACGTTGGCCTGTGTTGCCGTGCGCGAGGCGACCGTGACGGAGCGTCCGGCCTTCGCCGCCGGCAGCGAGGGAAAGGCGAAGGTGGGACGCGGGCCGGATGCACGCCACGGCCCGAACGAGGCGCGCAGCGCTGTGAGGGCGCGCCGCGGATCGACGTCGCCGACGACGGCGATCGTCGTAACGTCGGGTCGATAGTCGGCGCGATAGTATGCGTTGACATCGGCCAGGGTCAGCGAGGCGATCGTGACCGAGGTCGCGACGCGCAGGCGCGGATCCTTCGGCCCATACATCGCCGCGCTCTCGGCTGCCGCCGCTTGCGTTTGTGGCAGACCCTCGGACGCGGCGATGGTCTGCGCGATGCCCTGTTTTGCGACCGCGAACGCCGCCTGATCGAACGCCGGATGGAGCATGCCGTCGGCGACCAAGGCCAGACCGCGTTCGAAGGCCTCGCTGCGCGCGGCGAACACGAACGAGGAGCCCAGGTGTGCGTCGGCCGCCAGCAGGTCGAATTGACGCTGATACTCCAGGGAGGGCATCGTCTGCGTTCCCCATCCCAGCAGCGAGTCGACGACCTGCTGCACCCCGTCCTTGCCGCGCGGCTCGTAGAGCATCGGCGCCGTCCGCACGAGGCCTTCCACGATGACCATCGGCGCGCTCGTCTCGCGCCGGATCGCGTATCGCAGCCCGTTGGGCAGCTGACCGAAGATCGGGGCGTCGCCGCGTTTCGCTGACGACACCAACGGAACCGACAGCGCGGCGCGCGCCCAGGCCGGCAAGGTCACGTCGTCCGGCGCGGCGACCCCGACGTGTTCGGCTTCTTGCGTGGACGCGGTCGATGCGACGGCTTTGGTGGGCTTGGGCGTGAGCACCATGGCCACCGAACGCGTGGACACGAGGTAACGCTGCGCCGCCGCGTCGACATCGGCTTTGGTGACCGCGGCGATCGCGTCGGCTTCGATTGCGGGCGTCGTTCCCGCGTCGATCGCATCGAGCCAGGCGAGTCCGAGTCCGGAGATCGAGGCACCCCGCGATGCATCACCGGCCAGGATGCGCGCCTTGGCGGCATCGACCAGGTCGCTCGGCACGCCGCTCGTCCGATATCCGTCGATCGCGTCCTGGACCAGCGCGAGCGCGTGCTGCGCGTTATCGCCGTGCGCCGGCACGACGAGCACTCCGAACGTGCCGAATTCCCGGAACGCGTTCTCCACCGGGAAGCTCCCCAAGACGCGTCCGCTGGTGGCAAGCGCGGCGAGCGCACCGCGCCCACTCTGCATGATCAGCGCGAGCACTTGGGACGCGGCGTAGTCCGGAGCGGTGCGACCCGGAAAACGATAGCCGATCAGCGCGAGTCCGAGCGGAAAGTCCACCTCCGCCGACACCGTGCCGGCGGCCAGCGCGGGAAGGACGAACGGGTCGTGCGGCGGCGTGGGCGGTCCCGCAACCGCGCCGAAGGCGCTGCGCACGCGCGCCAGCACGGCCGCGACGTCGACGTCACCGGCGATGACCAGCGTCGCATTCGACGGGACGTACCAGCGCTGATAGAACGCGCGAATCTGCGCGCCCGTCAACGCCTCGAAGGCGGGGACGGTCCCGACCGGCGCGTGCGCGTACGGCGTCCCACCCAGAAACGCGTCGCGCGTCTTCTGCGCGGGCGCGGCGATCGGCCCGGCCTGGTGGGCCCGCACTTCTTGCTCGATGGCG
>JBEKAU010000192.1:0-5641 GCA_050015755.1 Vulcanimicrobiaceae bacterium
CGGCGCGGGTGAGGGGGCGGGAGTCGGGGCGTCTTTGGGCGCGTAGAGGTCCTTGGTCGTCATCCCGGCCTTGAGGGTGAAGACCTGCGTCGGCGCGAGGCTGACGTCAGCGCCCTGAATCGCGGCGCCGAAGCCGGTCAGGATGCCGCTGCTGAACAGGCCCCACTTCGCCGCGTTCTTGTGATCGACGCCGGTGGCTTCGAGCTCGGCGAGGATGCCGCGGGCGGAGCCGTCGGGCCCGGTGACGCTCGTGAAGTCGAGAACCAGATCGCCTTCGTGCCCGTGCCCACCGGCGCGGCCGGCCAGCTTGACGGTGCCCGTCCCGTTCGAGCCCTTCGGGAGCACCACCGCGTTGCCGACGACGACATCGTCGGTCGTGACGAAGGCGAATGACTCGCCGGTCGTCGCCGTGGCGGAGCCCATCGGCTTGAGCAGGGAGACATGGACGACCGTGCCGGCAGGGAGCGCCACCGGCGGGAGCACGGCCGTCGAGGAGACGGCCGTCTGCGCTCCGGCAAGGGTCGGAAGCGCGAGTGCGAGTGCGGCGCACGCCGGTGCGGTGAAACGCAACGAGAACATCGATCGAAATCCTTCGGTCTGTACGAGGAAGAAAAGCCAACGCGCGGTCGTTCGTGAGAACGCCGAAACGGAGCACCCCAGGATTCGGCAAAACGAGCTTCTCTCCTGAGAGCGGCCTACCGACCTCCTCGTTCCTTTGCGCCGGCGCGGCCGTTCCCCCGAATCCGACAAATTGACTCGCCGGACTTGACCAGGTACACCTGATCGTATAGAACTAACTGGTTGGAGGCCGATGGGGGAAGCCCCCCGAAAGGCCGCCTGTTCCCGACCCGGCGCCGAGAGCCGGGTTTCGTGTGTCCGGAGGTTGTTGCGCTGAAGATCCTCGTCACCGTCAAGCTCGTCCCCGATACGAACGCCGATAAGCGGATCGATCCGGCGACGAAGCGCCTCGTCCGTACTGGCGTCGAGACGGTTCTCAATCCGTTCGACGAGTACGCGATCGAAGCTGCCCTGCAGCTCAAAGAGAAGCTGAACGATGGTTCCACGGTAACCGTCGTCTCGATGACCCCCGCGTCGGGGAAAGAGATCGTCCGCAAAGCGCTCGCGATGGGCGCCGACGATGCGGTGATGCTCTCCGACGACGCGCTGGCCGGCAGTGATCTGTGGGGAACTGCGATCGCGCTCTCCGCTGCGATCAAGCAGCAGAGCGCGGATCTGATCCTCACCGGGACGCAGTCGACCGACGCGAGCACCGGCGATTTGCCGGGCATGCTCGCTGAGAAGCTCGGCCTGCCCGGTCTGACCAACGCGCGTTCGCTCGAAGTGGCCGACGGCCGCGTGCGGGTGCAGCGCGAGACGGAGACCGGCTATATGACGCTCTCCGCGGCGCTCCCGGCGCTGGTGAGTGTGACGAAGTCGGCCAACGAGCCGCGCTATCCGTCGCTCAAAGGCATCATGGGCGCCAAGAAAAAGGAGATCAAGCAGCTCGCCGCCGCCGATCTCGCGCTGACCGTTGCGGTCGGCAGCGATGGTGCGAAGGCGAAACTGGTCGATCTCGCGACGCCGCCGGTACGCGGCAAGGGCAAAGTCGTGACGGTCTCCGACGGCGCGGAAGGCGCGAAGGTCATCGTCGACTTTTTGAAAGAGCGGAAGTTCCTGTAATGAAAAACGTCATCGCGTTCATCGAGCACAAGAAGGGCGCGCCGCGCCGGGTCGCGCTGGAAGCCGCGACCCATGCCAAGACGCTCGCCGACCAACTCGGCGGCAAAGCGCACGCCGTCATCACCGGCGCTGGTGCCGGCACCGTCGCGGAGCTGCTCAAGAAGTATCCGGTCGACGAGATCCACGTGCTGGAGGAAGACCGCTTCATCGATGGCGCCGTCGACGCGCTCGAAGCCGTCGCCAAGGCCGCAGGTCCCTCGCTGGTCCTGGTGGGCAACACCGTCATCGGTCGCGACGTCGCCTCGCGCTTCGCGGCGCGCTTCGACTGCGGCATCACCGCGGACGTCACCGACTTCAAGATCGAGGGTGGCGTGGTCGGCTGCGTCTCGCCGAAGCTCGGAGGGCTGGTCATTACGACCTGCCAGCTGACCGGGTCGGACTACGGCGTAGCGGCGATCCGCCCGAATGTTTTTGCGGCCAAGGAAACTCCTGGGGCCGGTGCCGTCGTTTCACTCCCGTCGAGTGGGAAGGCGTCTTCCATTACGGTGGAGGATGAGGTCGAGGAAGCCGCGGCGGAGTTCGGCGTCGAAGAGGCGTCGGTCGTCGTCAGCGGTGGTCGTGGAATGGGCGGTCCGGAACCGTTCGGCACGATCCTCAAAGGCCTGGCCGACGCATTCGGCGGCGCAGTGGGTGCTTCGCGTGCGGCGGTCGACGCCGGCTGGATCCCCCACGGCCACCAAGTCGGGCAAACTGGCAAGACCATCAGCCCGCAACTCTATATCGCCGTTGGTATCTCAGGCGCGATTCAACACAAGGTCGGTATGCGCACGTCCGAGACGATCATTGCGATCAACAAGGACGCCGGCGCCCCGATCTCCGAGTTCGCCGACCTCCTTGTCGTCGGAGACGCGTTCGCCATCGTTCCGGAATTGACGAACCTCGTCCGAGACGCGAAAGCCGCTCACGCTTGATGAACCCCCGTCTCATCCCCGTTCTGGCACTTACGGCCGCCGCGTTTCTCGCGGCGGTTTCGGTGCATCCGAGCCAAGCCACCGCGGCCCCCAAGCCGTCGCCCACGCCGAGCGCGTCGCCCTCGCCTGAGCCCACGGCGACGCCGGAGCCGCTCGACCACGCGATCCCGCGATTGGAAGCGGTGGTCAAAGCCGATCCGACCGACAAGACGGACGCGATCGAACTGGCCTCGGACTATCTGCAGATCAATCGCGCCGATCTCGCGATCGTGCTCACCCAGAAGCTGCTGCAGAGCGGGGTGAAGACGGCCCAGGTGTACTACTTCGACGGCATGGCCTCGCAGGGGCTGGGCCACGGACCGCAGGCGCTCAGCGACCTCGAGCAGGCCGCGAATCTCGAGCCCACCAACGCCGCTGTGCTCGGTACGCTGACCAACATGTACCTGCAGCTCAACCGGCCGCAGGATGCCGAGCGCGTCGCCAAGCGCGCGATCACGTTCAACCCCAAAGACGAGAACGCGGCGCTCGCGTACGGCTCGGTGCTCGCGCAAGAGCAGAAGTGGGATGAGGCGCGCCAGCAGTACGAAACGGCTGCGACGAACAACCCCAAGGACGTCCGTCCGCTGCTGCTCGAGGCGCAGACCTATCAGCAGCAGGGTGCGATCGCACTCGCCGGTCAGCTCTACGACCGCGCGATCGCGGTCGACCCGAAGAGCATCGATGCGCTGGCGGGCAAGGCGCGCTTGCAGGCCGGTGAGCACGATGTGACCGGCGCGATCGCGACGTTCGAGACGTTGCTGACGCTGGCGACCGATCCGGCCGACAAGGTCATCGTCATCGATCAGGAAGGCGCCGTCTACGCCAACGAAAAGATGGACGGCAACGCCGACCAGCAGTTCCGCCGCGCGCTTTCGCTCTACCCGAATGTCCTCTCGGGGCACACCGCCTACGGCGACTATCTCGCCAGCCGCGGCGACAAGGTCGGTGCGGAGCGCGAGTTCGTGGTCGGTCTGGGACCGAACCGCGACCAGCCCGACGCGCTCGCGCGCTTGGGTGAGCTGTATGCCTCGGAGCAGCAGTACGGCAAAGCGCTCGACCAGTTCAAGCGCCTCGCACAGCTCGCGCCGAACAATTCGCGTTCGCACTTGTTGCTCGCCGCCGCTTACGCCGCGAACAACCAGTTCGACATCGCGCGCAACGAGTACAAAGCGTCGTACAACCTCGAGCACACGCCCGATGCGCTCATCGGTCTGGGTCAGGCGGATCTGCGCACGCGCAACTACGCCGAGTGCGCGCAGATCTACGACGCGCTCGACCGCGGTGCGCCGCAGCTCGAGCGCCAGAATCCGAGCATCCTCTACGGCCTGGGCCAGTGCTATCAGGGTTCCAAGCAGAACGACAAGGCGCGCGCGACCTACCAGCGCCTGCTCGTGCTCCTGCCGCAGGGTTCGCAGGCGGCGAACCTCGTGCACCAGCAGATCACGGCGCTCGACCACCCCGCGCAGCAACCGAAGAAGACCGTGGCCGCGAAGGCTTCGCCGAAGCCAAAGGCCACCGCGGCGTCGGTCAAACCTGCACCCAAGCCGAGCGCGACACCCAGCTCACACTGATCCGATGCTCGTCGCGTACGACGACACCCTGACCGCTCACCTGGCCGGCGTTCCACACCCGGAGCAGCCGGACCGGGTGCGGGTCGTGGCGCGCGAGCTCGAACGACGCGGAATGCTCGGTGAGCGGCTCGATACGCGCGTCGCACGGCCGGACGAGATCGCCCGCGTGCACCCGGCCGCCTACATCGAGCTGGTGCGCCGCACGTGCGCGAGCCTCGAAGACGGCGACATCACCCAACTGATCACCGGCGACACCGTCGTCGACGAGAGCTCCTACGATGGGGCGGCGCGCGCGGTCGGAGCGACTCTCAATGCGCTCGAGCACGTGGTCGACCAGCGGCGGGGAGCGTTCGCACTGGTGCGTCCGCCGGGCCATCACGCCGAACCGGCGCGCGGAATGGGATTCTGCGTCTTCAACAATGTCGCGATCGCGGCGCGCACGTTCGCCCAGGAGACGGGCGGCCGCGCCCTGGTGTGGGACTTCGATTATCACCACGGCAACGGCACGCAGGCCGCGAGCGGCGGCGGCGTTTCGTTCTTCGGCACCCATGCCGACCCGGCGTATCCGGGCACCGGCGATCCACGCGACAACCGTGTCACCGCCGAGAGCGCGATGGTCAACGTGCCGATCGACGCGCGCGGCATCACGACGGAAGCGTTCGTCGCGATCCACACCCGCGCGTTGCGTGCGCTCGCCGAGCGCGTGCAGCCGCGCGTCATCGTGGTGAGCGCCGGCTATGATGTGGTGGCCGGCGATCCGGTCGGCGACCTTGGGGTGGATCCGTCGTTCGCGCGGCAAATGGGGCGACTCGTGCGCGAGATCGCCGACACATATTGCGAGGGACGAGCGCTATTCGTGCTCGAGGGCGGCTACGATCCGCAGACGCTGGCCGGCTGCGTCGCTGAGACGATCAGCGGATTCGAGGAGGCCGTCGAGGTGGATCGCACCGAGGTGCAAGCAATTCCGCCGCGCCAGCGCGCGCTGGTGCGCGAGGTCGAAGAGGCGTGAACGTCGTCGTCTTGATCCTGCGGATCGCGCTCGGCGCGATCTTCATCGTCGCCGGCGGCTCGAAAATCGGGCACGCCGCGTACTTCGCGGCGCAGATCGCCGGCTTCCGCATCTTACCGCAAGTCGTGATCGCACCGATCGCACTGGCGCTGCCATATCTCGAGGTGTTGCTCGGCGCGTACTTGGTGATCGGGCTCTTTACCCGCCAGGCAGCCTGGATCGCGGCGCTGTTGCTGTTGATCTTCGACGCGGCGATCGCCTCGGCGGTCGTGCGCGGGATGGCGATCGACTGCGGCTGCTTCGGGCCCAGCGACGCAACCCTCACGACATGGGGCGAAGTCGGCCGCGATGCGATCTTTGTCGTGTTGGCC
>JBEKAU010000193.1:0-5612 GCA_050015755.1 Vulcanimicrobiaceae bacterium
GACCTGGTCGCTCGAGGCATAGCGGTCCTGGCGGGCCACCGCCCGCAGTCCCTCGACGATCTTGAGCGTCGTCGGCACGCCGAAGTCGGCGGCGATCAGCAGCTCCTCCAGGTCGTCCCACAGCTCGTCGTCGACCGGTCGTTTCGCCAAGGCCAGCGTCTCGAGCTCACCGCCGAAGGCGGCCCGCGTTTTGGCGAGCGCCGAGCGCAATTTTCCGAACCAACTCACGGGGTCGCGCTGTTCGCCGCGGGTGGGTACAGGGCCCCCATGGTTCCGCAACGCACGCTCGCTCCCGGCGTCGAGGTGTCGGCGCTTGGCTTCGGTGGCTTCCACCTCGGACAGATCGACGACGAAGCCGAGGCGATCCGCCTGCTGCACGCCGCCGTCGACGGCGGCATCACGTTCATGGATAACGCCTGGGAATACAACGAGCACGTCAGCGAGGAGCGGATGGGCAAGGCGCTCGCGCAGGGCGGCTATCGCGACCGCGTCTTCCTGATGACCAAGGTCTGCACGCACGGTCGCTGTGCCGATGTCGCACGGCGCCAACTCGACGAGTCGCTGCGGCGCTTGCGCACCGATCACCTCGATCTCTGGCAGGTGCACGAGTGCGTCTACGACGACGATCCTGCCTTGCACTACGCGAAAGGCGGTGTGCTCGAGGCGCTCGCCGAGGCCAAACGCGCGGGCACGGTGCGCTTCGTCGGCTTCACCGGCCACAAGCGGCCGGCGATTCACCGCGAGATGATCGAACGCGGCTTCCCCTTCGACACCGTGCAGATGCCGCTCAACGTGCTCGACCCGCACTTCCGCAGCTTCGAGCGGCACGTGCTGCCGCTGGCCCGCGAGCGCGGCATCCACGCGCTCGGGATGAAGGCGTTCTCCGAGGGCCGGATGCTCGCGGCCGGTGGCGTCGATCCCGACGACGCACTGCGCTACGCGATGTCGCTGGCGGGCGTGCTCACGACGATCACCGGCATCGACAGCCAGGCCGTCCTCGACCACCACCTGCGCATCGCCGACGGCTTCGTCCCGCTCGACGAAACCGCGCTGCAAGCGCTACGCAAGAAGTATCACGACCGCGCGACCGACGGTCACCTCGAGCTCTACAAGTCCTCGATGAAGAACGACGCCGACGAGGGCCGTGCCCAGCACGGCTTCCCGCCGATGTCCGAACTCGCGATGTGAGTTAGCGCGCGAGCGCGTTCCGGTACCAGCCGACCAGGTAGCGCTTGAACGCGATCAGCGCGTCGTGGTTGAGGTAGACCTCGTGACCGGAGCGGAAGTAGGCGAACTGCACCTGCTTCTGCTCGCTCGGGGTGAGGTTCATGTGCGTCAAGAGGTACTCGGTGCCGTAGAAGCCGGTCGCCAGATCGAAGTAGCCGTTGGCCGAGAGGACGTGCAGTGAGGGGTCCTTGCCGATCGCGGCCTGCAGGTCGGCGACGACGCTGGGCGCGTTGTCGGCCTCGCCGCGCTGGTATTTCCAGCTGCTGTTGACGCTGTAGTCCAGGACGTCGTACGGCCGCTCGTCGCGATAGCCGAGCTCGTGGTGCGCGTACTCGTTGAAGGCGGCGACGTAGGCTGCCGACGTCATCGTGTCGGACGGGTCGAAGCTCGGGTAGGTACCGTTGGGATCGGTCTCGCGGCCGGTGTAGCGGCCATCGTAGCGGCCCAGGTTCTCACCTTCACCGCGCAGCAGCTGCTCTTGGAAGCGGCCCGGCTCGATGCGCAAGTTGGCCGCCTCGATGTAGTTCGTGGCGAGGCCGGTGTAGGCGTGCAGCTGCGCGACGATCTGCGCGCGGGTCGCCGGATCGAGCGCGTCGCCGCGGCGCAGCGCGGCCGCGTACGGACCGCCGGCGAAGGCGCGCACCTGATCGACGAAGCGCACCAGATCGGGCGGGTTGCCGGAGACCTTGTGGTGATACCAGGCGACGGCGGCTTCGGTCGGCAGATAGCCGACGTACGCGTAGTCCTCGCCCGGCCCTTGCCCGATCGGCAAGAAGTTGTAATCGAGCGCCGAGGAGAGCAGTACGACACCGTTCATCGCGACGCCGTCGTCGAGCAGCTTGTTGACGACATTGGCCGCGCGCGTCGTGCCGTACGACTCGCCGAAGAGAAACTTCGGCGAGTTCCAGCGGTCGTTGCGGGTCAGCCACTGTTCGACGTAGTGGGTGAACGCGGTCGCATCTTCGTCGATGCCCCAGAACTGCTTGCCGGTCGCCTTGCCGACGACCTCGCTCCAGCCGGTGCCGATCGCGTCGATGAACACCAGATCGCTGGTGTCGAGCAGCGAGGACTCGTTGTTGACCAGCGTCTCGACGCCGGCCGGCTGACTTCCGTTCTTGGGGACGTTGACGCGCACCGGGCCGAACGAGCCCATGTGCAGCCAAATCGTCGACGACCCGGGGCCGCCGTTCCAGAAGAACGTCACCGGCCGCGTGCGCGGGTCGGCGCCGTCGGCGGTGTAGGCGACCGCGAACACGCTCGCGATCGGCAAGCCGTCATCGTCGCGCAGCACGATCGTCCCCGCGTGCGCGGTGTAGGCAATGCGCTTCCCGCCCAGCACGATGGAATGGTGGGTGATCGCGTCGGGGACGTGCGGAACGGGTTTGGGCGTCGGGGTCGGCGCGGGCGCGGGATCGGCCTGGGCGCGCAGCGCGCCCGGCGCGCCGGCGACCAGCGCCATCCCGGCGCACAGGGTGAGGGCGAGAGCGATGCGGCGCATCAGCGGGTCACCGATTCGTGATAGAAGCGCACCAGGTCAGCCTTCAACGCGCGGCGCGCCTCGTCGTTCAGGTAGACCATGTGGCCGGAGGGATAGAAGCCGTACGAGATACGGCGGTGCGTCGCGGCGTCGACGTTGAGATGATCGAGCGTGTACTGCGTCCCGAAGAACGGCGTCGCCAGATCGAACCAGCCGTTGGCCGAGAAGACGTGCAAGTACGGATTCTTCACCAGCGCCTCGCGGAGATCGCCCGCGACGTTGCCGGCGACGATCGTCCCTTGGGTGCGGTTGTTCCAGTGCGCGCCGACGACCGGGTAGTTCGAGGGCAAGTACGCGCGGTCGGGTGTGTAGTGGAGATCGTCGCGCGCGTAGGCGTGGAAGCCGGCGACGACCGCATCGGCCAGGCCGTCATCGGAGGTCGGATCGTAGCTCGACGAATCGCCGGTGCGGTCGAGCTCCTGACCCTGATAGCGGCCGTCGAGCCGGCCGGTCACGATACCTTGGTCGTGCAGCAGCTCGTGCTCGAAGCGGCTCGGATCCAGGCGCAAGTGCGCGCGCTCGATATAGGCGGTCGAGAGCCCGGTGTCTTCGTGCATCGTCGCGACGATGCGGGCGCGGGTCGCGCCGTCGAGCGCGTCGCCGCGCATCATTGCGTCGGCGTACGGCCCGATCGCGAACGCGCGCACTTGGTCGAGGAACGCCGGCAGGTCGGCCGGCTGGTGCGGCAGCGCGTGATGATACCACGCGACCGCCGCTTCGGTCGGCAAGAACGCGATGTTGCCCAGGTCCTCGCCCGGCCCTTGGCTGTCGTCGAGCGCGTTGAAGTCGAGCACCGAAGAGAGCAGCACGACGCCGTCGATCCCCATGCCGTCGTTCTGCAACCGGTTGACGACGTCGGCCGCGCGCGTCGTGCCGTACGACTCGCCGAAGAGGAACTTCGGCGAGGGCCAGCGGCCGTTCCGCGTCGTCCAGGCTTTGATGAACTGATCGAACGCCTTGGCGTCCTCGTCGATACCGAAGAAGTCGGTCGCCTTCCCCTTGCCGCTGATGCGGCTGTAGCCGGTGCCGACCGCGTCGACGAAGACCAGATCGCTCACGTCGAGCAGCGAGTCGGGATTCGCGCCCCACGGCGTGTTCGGCTGCGGCGGCGCGGCATTGCCGGGGATCGCCACGCGCACCGGCCCGAACGAGGCCATGTGCAGCCACATCGAGGACGAGCCGGGGCCGCCGTTCCACATGAAGGTGACCGGCCGGGTGTGCGGGTCGGCGCCGTCGACGGTGTACGCAACTGAGAAGACCTGCGCGATCTCATCGCCGTCGGCGTTCACCAGCGGGATCGTTCCGGCGTGCGCGGTGTACGCGATCGTCTTGCCGTCGATCGTCACGGTGTGATGCGTGACGGCGTCGCCGCCCGCGGGCTCGGGGCTGGCGGCCGGCGCCGGCGACGGCGCGGCAGCCGGCGCGCCCAGGGCCGCCGCCGCCGGGACGCACACGAGCAGTGCCGTCGCCAGGGCGGCGTATCTCCTAAATATCACGTAGTTCCGGTTTTGCGCGCGCTAGGCCGAGGCCTGCGCATCAACGGCGTACACGAACGCCAAGACTTCAGCCACGATGGCGTACAGCTCGCGCGGCAGCCGCTGCCCGACCTCGAGCTTGGCCAGCGCCTCGACCAGCCCCGCGTCCTGGTGGACCGGGACGTCGTGTTCGCGGGCGAGCCGGACGATTTCCTCAGCGGTCAGACCGCGCCCGATCGCGGTGATCTCGGGCGCTCCCGGTTTGGTCGGATCGTAGGTGAGCGCGGCGGCGGCGGGGCGCTGCGGCGGGTTGCGCCGCGCGTCGAAGTAGTGCGAGTTCATGCCGATCGGTCCACCGTCGCGTCGGGATCGACCGGCCGCGACGGTGGCGCGGCGACGCCGATCGTGGCGGTCGAGGCCAGCTTCGCTTCAGCCGAGGAGACGCGGTAGTGCAGCGCCTCGAGCCGGGTCGTGAGGTGGCCGAGCGCGTCGCGGAACGCGCGCACCGCCGGCGCCGCCTCGGCGCGCACGTCGACGCTGACTTCGCGATCCACCGTGATGAGGTCGATCGCGACCGTCCCGAAGTTCGCCGTCTCGAGGACGAAGGCGATGTGGAAGTTGGCGTTGTCGATGGTGCCGGTACGACCGTTGCCGCCGTCGCCGCGCACGCTGATCGAAGCGTTGGCGACACCGTTCGGCGTCGCCAACGGGACGGTGAACGCGAAGCCGTCGGGACGCGCCGCCAGCGCTTGCGCCGCGTTCGTCTGCACGGCAGTCAGTGCGGTCAACGCGCCGGCGATCGCGTTGCCGAGCGCGGGCGTCGGCGCCGCCGTGTCGGCCGCGAGTGCGAGCAGGGTTTGCTTGAGGTCGACGTCGAGCGCGGCCGCGCGCTCGGCGGCGATCGCGGCGGCCAATGGCGCCGCGCCGACCGGGGCGGCCTCGACGGCGTCGGCTGCAGCCAAAAGTTGCGCCAGCTTCGGCTCCGCGCCGGTGACGACGTGATCGACGTACGCGGCGATCTGCGCCGGCAGCGTCGGCGAGCGCGGATCGATGCGCCCGACGAACGCCAACAGTGCGCGCAGGGTCGCGACGTGCGGGTCGTCCCCGGCGCGCGGCAGCGCGTTCTCGAGCGCGGCCAACGCCTGCGGCAACCGTTCGGGTTCGTCGAGCGCGAGCGTTGCCGCCGCGACGTTGCTCGGCGTGACCGGCAAGCGTAGTGCGCGCAGCAGCGCGACCGGCTCGGTGTACGCCGAGAGACCGACGGCCTTCGCCGGCGTGCTGGCCGCGATCGCGGCCGCCGCCGCGGCGGGAACGCCGATCGAAACCGGCCGCACGCCGATCGTGATCGGCGGAACGAAGCGCGTCGTCGGTGT
>JBEKAU010000194.1:0-5609 GCA_050015755.1 Vulcanimicrobiaceae bacterium
GCGGGCGATCCGCGCAAAGGTGAGCGGTGTGTCGTAGTAGACGATCGCGGGCTGGTCGGGATACCGTCGCGCCGTGACGAGCAGGTTGTCGGCGATATTCGTGACGGGAATCGGGATCTCGTACGGCCGCCGCTTGGGCCAGTAGGGATAGTGCCGGGTGTTCATCCTGCGATCGCCTCCCAAAGCAACGCACGCCCTTTCCGCATTGTGCTGGGACGTACCCTGCCGGGTAGGGATCGTTCCGCGCCCCTTGGAACCGGTGGCCAAAGGAATGGCGCGCGCCCGCGGCGGCGCCGGAGGTCGGCATGATCCTCAACAGCGTCGAAGTGATGTTCGGCGGCCAAGCCGGAGACGGCAGCCTCACGACGGGCGACTTGATCGCCGGCGTGTTCAAGCGGATGGGCCTGGAGGTCTACACCTACAAGGACTTCCCCTCACGCATCCGAGGCGGCCACACGAATTACGTCATCCGTGCGGGGGTCAGCCGCGATTACGGCATGGCCGATGCCGTCGACGCCCTGGTTGCCTTCGACCTGGAAGCCGTCGAGGCGCACATCGACGAGATGAGGCCCGGCGGCTTCGTCGTTTTCGACAACAGCTCGGAAGTGATCCCCGAGCACGTGCGCCGCGCCGACGTGAAGTGGTACGAGATCCCGCTCGCGCGCATCGCCAAGGACGAGATGGGCCTCGAACTGGTGCGCAACACCATCTCGCTCGGCGTCCTCGCTGCGCTGCTCGGCATGGACCCGGCGATCGTGCGCGAGGACGTGGCCGGCGTCTACAAGCGCAAGGGTGAGAAGGTCGTCGACCTCAACATGCGCGCGATCGAGGCCGGTGAACTGTACGTGCGCGAGCACTACGGGCATCTGCCCAGCGGCTACGGACTGATCGCGAGCGAGGACGGCGACCGGCTCATCATGATGGGCAACGACGCGATCGCGTACGGCGCGCTCGTCGCCGGTTGCCGCTTCATGGCCGGCTATCCGATCACGCCGGCGACCGACATCCTCGAGTGGATGTCGAAGGAATTGCCGAAGTTCGGCGGCGCCGCGGTGCAAGCCGAGGACGAGCTGGCCGCGATCACGATGACGCTCGGCGCCGCCTTCGCCGGCGCACGCGCGATGACCGCGACCTCGGGACCCGGGCAGTCGCTGATGACCGAAGCGATCGGTTTGGCCGGAACGCTCGAGATCCCGGTCGTCGTCGTCGAGTGCGCGCGAGCCGGCCCGTCGACGGGCATGCCGACCAAGACCGAGCAGAGCAATCTCAACACGCTGATCTACGGCGGCCACGGTGAGATCCCGCGCTGCGTGATCGCACCCGGCACCGTGTCGGAATCGTTCGAATTCGCCGGCGTTGCCTTCAACCTCGCCGAGAAATATCAGATGCCGGTGTTCCTGTTGACCGAACAGGCGCTCTGCCAGAGCAAAGCGACGCTCGCGCCGCCCGATCTCGCGGCAGTAACGATCGACCGCGGCGAGCGAATCGATGAGGGGTCAGTGACCTTCGGCGAATACCAGCGCTACGCGTTTACCGAGAGCGGCGTTTCACCGCGCGTCATCCCCGGCCTCGAAGGCGGCATGCATCTCGAAGCCGGCTCCGAGCACAACGAGCGCGGCGTCATCACCGAGAGCGTGCGCAACCGCCGGCGGATGATGGAGAAGCGGATGGGCAAGCTCGAGGCGATGGTGCCCGACCTGCCGCGCGCGATTCTACACGGCGTCGCCGACGCCGACATCGGGATCATCGGCTACGGCGCCAACCGCGGTCCGATCGCCGAAGCCGTCGATCGGCTCGCGGCGATGCGCATCCCCACCCGCTTTCTTCAATTGCGCACGCTCTGGCCATTCCCGGAAGACGAGATCCGCGAGTTCTTCCGTGGCGCCTCGCACGTCTTCGTCGTCGAGAACAACTACACCGGACAACTCGAGCGGCTGATCCGCGCGGTCGTCGGTCCGCTCGACGAGCTGCACAGTTTGCGCAAGTACGACGGCCGGCCGTTCCGCCCGATCGAGATCATCGAACCCATCGCGCACATGAACGACGTGGACGTCCAAGTGGAGGTCGGCTGAGGTGGCGATCACGCTGACCCCGAAAGACTTCGCGACCGCGACGCCGTCGTGGTGGTGCCCCGGCTGCGGCGACTATGGTGTGCTCTCGGCGCTCAAGCAGGCGTTGGCGGAGCTGGGACGATTGCCGAAAGACGTCGCGTTCGTCTCGGGAATCGGCTGCTCGGGGAAGATATCGGGCTATCTGCACAGCTACGCGTTCCACGGTGTGCACGGCCGTGCGCTGCCGGTGGCGACGGCCGTCAAGCTCGCGAACCGCGAACTGACCGTGATCGCGGCCGGCGGCGACGGTGACGGCTACGCGATCGGCGCCGGCCACTTCGTGCACGCGGTGCGCCGCAATCCCGACATCACCTACATCGTGATGGACACTCAGACGTACGGGTTGACGAAGGGGCAGGCCTCGCCGACCAGCGCGACCGGCTACGTCGCCTCGGTCAGCCCCAACGGCAACCCCGACGCCCCGATCAACGGCCTGGCGGTCGCGCTGGCCGCCGGCGCGTCGTTCCTCGCGCGCGGGTTCTCGGCGCAGCCCAAGCAGATGGTCGCGCTGATCAAGGCGGCGATCGAGCACCGCGGCTTCTCGATCGTCGAGGTGATGTCGCCCTGCGTCACCTACAACAAAATCAACACCTATGCGTGGTTCAAGGACCACGTCGAGGACGTCGCGCAGCGGCCCGATTACGCGCCCAACGATCGGCTCGCCGCGTTCGAAGCGCTGACCCGCGAGGGCGACATCCCGCTGGGCATCATCTATGAAGACAACCGGCCGACGCTCGAAGACGGCATGCGGCTGGCCCAGGCGCCGATCGCACGACTCGATCTGCGCACCGACGATCCCCGTTTTGCGGCGATGCGGGAGGCGTTCCGCTAAAGCGCGACCGAAGGCGTCGGCGTGAGCCTGCTCCATCTCTTCACGCCGTACGATCTGCTCGCGGTGCTGTTCGGCGTTGCGATCGGCGCGGTGGGGACGTTGGTCGGCGTTGGCGGCGGATTCCTGATCGTGCCGGTCGTCGCGCTGGTCGAGCCGAGCTGGGAGACGCGCACCGTCACCGCGTTCTCGCTCGCGGTCGTGTGCGCCAACGCCTGCAGCGGCACGCTTGCGTACCTGCGCCAGCGGCGGGTCGATGTCCGCAGCGCGATCCCGTTCGCCGCCGCGGCGATCCCGGGCGTCTTCGTCGGTGTGCTCGGCGCGGACAACCTCGAGCGCGGATGGTTCGACCCGCTCTTCGGCGTGCTGTTGCTGCTGATGGCGGGCTGGCTCGCACTCAAGCCCCGCAGCCGCCCTGGCGGTCCACCTGGGCGCATCCATCGGGAGCTGGTCGACGCGCACGGCCGGCGCTACGCGTGGAGCTTCGACATGCGGCTGGGCCTCGCGGGCAGTGTCGTCGTCGGGGTCATCTCGGCACTGTTCGGAATCGGCGGCGGCCCCATCCAAGTACCGTTCCTCGTCGCCCTGCTCGACTATCCGGAGCACGTTGCGACCGCGACCTCGCACGCGGTGTTGGCCGTCACCTCGTTGGTCGCGTTGTTGCTGCACGCTCTGCAGGGCGACTACGCGGGCGATGCTGGACCGACGCTCGCGACTGCACTTGGCGCCGTCCTCGGTGCGCCGTTCGGTGCGCGCCTCTCGCGTTACGTCTCCGGCGAGACGCTGATGCGCATCCTGGCCGCGATGCTCGCGTTCATCGCGTTCCGGCTCCTGTGGCGCAGCGCGCGCGACGTGCACGCGCGATAACGATGGCAGCCTAAGGTAGGACGGCGACACGGAAGGCCCCCTCGCCGCTTACGCCGCGTTCCGGTCGTGGTAATCCGCATTATCGTGAGCCACGCGGACGAGAAAAGCGCGCGTGGGACATAACGCTCCGATTATTGTTCGCACGGTGGCCTTTAGAAAGAGTCCTCGCCGAGGCTACCGACCGCCTTGAGCGAACGAACAAGGACGAGTCTCGCTGCATCGTGTACTTGTAGCGCTCGATCGATCGCGTGCTATGGTGCCAAAGCGGGATGGAGGCTCCACATGACTCGACTCTTTTGGGTTTCGGTTCTGTTGTGCGGCGCCGCCGCGCTCGGGACCTCAGCTCTTTCTGCAGCAGCTCGCCAGACAACGAATACGCAACCTGCCTCGGCCTCCGGAAGCACAGCTGCGCCGCGGCCAGCGACTTCACCCAGTGCGAGCATAGTGCCCCAGGTATCGCCTACACCGTCCAGTACGTGGCCGCCGCTTTCGTTCGGAACGAATGGCAAGGTCTTCGCGACGATGGCCGTCGGCGCCGACCCGACAACGAATGCACGCATCGCCGTCCAACTGGCTGCAGATCTTCGGAGTTTCGGCGTCGTTTGGACGGCGTACCTCATTCCCACAACTGAGAGTCTGAGTGACCTCTTGACGCAGTGCAAGACCGACGGAAACTTCCTCGGCGCGTTTGTCGCCATGCCTCCATCCGTCACAACGGGGAGCGAATCTTACTTCGTCCTCACGCGATCGTGGGCAAGAGTGGCCTTTTCGGTTGCCGTCATCGAGTGCAATCACGGTGCCGCTCCTGGTAGTAGCAATCCTAGTGTTACTTGGATTTCCAACGTAAACGACGGCATCAGAAACCGAACGAGCGTGTCGCTGCTCCCCATTGCGTCCCTCGCATCGATTTACGCGATATTGGCACCGAGCAAGACCTCGACGGTAGTGACGAATCGTGCCTTCCCTGCTCCGAGTCCTTATCCGGCCGGAGGCGCGACGACGAGCACCGCAACGACGAACAGCACCGTGACGAATCCCTCCGGAAGTGCATCCCTCATCGGCGCCCTCGTTGACACCTATGGAGGACAACAGGCGGCGAGCTTGAGCATCGGCGCACAAGCCAACACTGACACCCAAACTTCGGCCGCCATCGAGGCGGCGTCAGAAGACTTCGCGCAGACGGCTCAAACCATTTGCAATTGGAGCAACAATAACTTGAAGCTCCCAGAAAAGCTGGCGAACGGAAGAGATATTCCCGTCTTACCAGCCACACATGCCTCATTTTGCAGCTTCGCTCGAGTCGCCCCGCGGTGATCTCGCTGTAGCATGGACCCCCTATCTTGCTCCCACGTCGTCGGCGAACAAGACCGACGCTCACGGCTGTTGCTCCCTTCGCGCGCTACGGGAGGGTGGGATCACATGCTCATGGCGACGGGTTCGCGGTGGATAGGGTCGACGGTGTGCGGTCTCCGCGGCTCACAGACAGTCGGGGCTGAGAACGTCGGGCGCGAGCCGTGCAACGAGCGCGAGCAGCGTTTGCGCCAGGGACCGGCGCCAACCGCGTGAGCGGGGCAGCGGACGGAGGGCGACGGCGGGCAGCGGGGCCGGGCGGCACGCGCGCACCGCAGCGCGGATCTCGGCCTGGCGCTCGAGCGCGCGGGCGGCCAGCGAGCCGCTGAGCAGCGGGCGCAGTGAGGCGGCAATGGGGTCGGGACCGTCGAGGCGTGCGGCGTTCAGGCGAGTCAGGATGGGCACGGGGATGACCTCGAAATCGGACGACGAGTAACCTGCAAACATGATAT
>JBEKAU010000195.1:0-5608 GCA_050015755.1 Vulcanimicrobiaceae bacterium
GTGCGGATCGGGGTCGGGGCGTTCCGGCGTGACCGTCAGCGTCGCGACCCGTGCCAGCGTGGTGTACGGCACGTCGGCGCGCGCGCCGTTCGCGTCGCGCACGACGGCAACGTGCGGTCCCGGCGCGTCTTCGACGTGCAGCGGCGCGACCGTGGCGGCGCGCACGCGATGGTCGCCGCTGTCGACGATCGCGCCTTCCAACGGGACGACGGCGCCCGGCAGCGCGGCGAAGCGCGTCGGGCGCACGACCAGCCGCGGCGCCTCGCCGGTCGGCGCGTCGCTGAAGACGAACAGCCCGTCGGCGACGAGCCGCTCCGCGCCGTCGCTCGGCGTGTTGAGGACGCTCGGCTGCGCGTCGCCCAGAACCCGTGCGACCAGCGTCGCCGAGCCGCCGGAGTCGAACGCCATCCCGTCGCTCGCGCCCAAGCCGAGCAGCAGCGCCGCGAACTGCGGGCGGGTCACGCCGATCGAGGTCGCCGGCTCGCGGCCGTCGACCGCGACGAGCAGCAGGGTGTCGGCCGGCGTGACGGCCGCACCCGAGACGGGGAAGTGCACGTTGCGTTCTTCCGGTGCGGGGGCGTTGGGATCGTCGATCGGCGCGCTGTTCGCGATCAGCAGCGGGCCGCCGCCGACCGCCTGCGTCAACGTCGCGAGCGGCGGCGTCGTGTCGTACGCGATCGTCACGGTCTCGCCGACGTTCGGCGGCGGTGCGATGCGGAGTGCCGCGGGACCCAGCGCGAGCAGCGCGCCGGTGAACGTTCCCGCGACGGCGGCCCCGACCGAGGTGACGCGATAGGCGCCGGGCGCGCCCGCGATGCCCTCGACCGGCGCGAGCGCGACGATCGTCACGCCGCCGGCGGCCGTCAGCGGGCCGAACGTGGGCAACAGCAACGATGCACCGCCCTCGGGCGGCCAGACGCCGACGCCGGTGAGCGGCACCGCTGTGCCGCCGTAGGTTGCCGTTCCGGTAAAGCCGAGGCTGCCGAACGAAACGCTGCCGTCGCGCGCGACCGAGAGCACCGCGCGCGCCGACGGCGTGCGCACGAGTGCGCCGTCGCGCACGACCGCGTTGAGCGGCTGGTTCGTCTGCCCGATGTCGAAATAGTCGGCGTTGACGCCGGCGACCGCGCCGGTGCGCACGGCCATCGACGAGACCGTCTCGCCGCTCGAGACGAGCCGGTCGCGTGCGACGACGACGCGCAGGTGGACGCTCGGATCGCGCAGGTCGACGGCGACGACGTGCACGACCAGCGGACCGTCGGCGGTGGTGAGCCGGTAGTCCGTGCGCGCGATGCCGGGCGCGACCTCGTCGGTGCGCGCGTGCTGCGTGACGATCGCCGGGAACGGCGCGGGCGGCGCGAGCGTCGCCGGCGGCGCGATCACTTCGTGCCGGGCGGCAATGCGCGCGCTTGCGGCAGCGGCGGCGGCCGCGTCGTGACGAGCGTGCCGGTCGGCGCCGAGCTGTAGACCAGCAGCGCGTCGGAGATCACGCGTTCCCAGCTGTCGTCCGACGGGACGTTGCGCAGCGTGGCCTGCGTGTCGCCCGGCGCGCGCGAGACCATCGTCACCGAGCCGCCCGAATCGAGCGCCATCGCGTCGGTCACGCCGAAGCTCTGCAAGAGATCGCCGAACTCCGGCCGGGTCATCCCCATCGAGCGATCGGGATGACGGGCATCGACGGTGACCAGCAGCTGGTTGCCGTCCGCCAACGTGCCGAGCGCGACGACCGCCCAGCGCACGTCGCGCTCGGCGACCGCCGGTGCTTTCGGATCTTCGAACCACGCGCCGTTCTTGAGCAACAGCGGGCCGCCGCCGATCCCGGCGACCGCGTCCGCGACGTGCGGCTCGAGATCGTAGTGGATCGTCAGCGTGTCGCCGACCTTCGGCAGCGGGCGCGTCGCCTTGGGCCCGAAGGCGATGCCGAGCTGCGCGGGGATCGGCGCGTCCGCCGGCATCGTCGCGGTGACGCGATAGCGATGATCGCCGACCTCGACGAGCGGATCGAAGACGACGTCGTCGGCCGGCCGCAAGTCGGCGCCGTAGGCGGGCGTGATGATCGTCGTATCCTCGAGCGGCCAGGAGTTGACTTGCGTGATGCGATAGCGGTGGGCGCCGTCGACCGCGTCCCCGTGCATTTGAAAGTCGGCGAACGTGACGTGGTTGTGCTTGTCGATGATGAGCGCTTCGCGATCGGTCGGGCCGCGGACGATCGTGCCGTGACTGATCAGGAGCCCTTGCGGCTCGTAGGTGCGGGCGATGTCGAAGTAGTCGCCGTTCACGCCGGCGACGGCACCGGTGCGGTCGGCCAGCTGCGAGGTGCGCTCGCCGTGCGAGATGACGTGATCCTCGGCGATCGCGGTATCGAAGCGCACCGTGGGCTCGTTGGGATTCACCAGCAAGAGCGAGACGGCGCGCGGGATGTCGGCGATTGTCGTGCCGTACTGGCCGTAGGCGATGCCGGGTGCGGTCGTCTCGAAGGTCATCCAGCTCACTGCCGGCTTGGTCGCCACGCTCGTAAAGAGCCAGCCCAGCGCGCGCAGGTCGGGTGTGCCGTTGGCGAGCAGATCGCTCCACGCGTGCACCTCGTGGACTTCGCCGGAGAAGTTCGCCGGGACGACGCCGACCGCGCCGGTCAAGAGCGTCGCGCCGATCCCGTCGGGCGCGAGCGCGACGTCGCCGCTGACGCCGTGTAACTCGGCTCCGCCGATCTTTGCGGCCGCGTCGTTCAACGTGAACGTGCCGTGCGGCGCGCCCTCGGCGAACCGCACGTCGACGGTTCGCGCGACGCCGTGCAGCAAGGCGAAGTGATCGGGGATGAACAGGGCCGAGAGCGGGGCGAGCGGCAAGGCGTCCGCGGTCAACTGTTCGGCTGGCGCGCCATCCGCGCTCGTCGTCTGATGCAGCGCAATCGGATAGCTCGTGGCACCGTAGAGCAACGCGCCCGTCAGATCGCCGCTGAACGCGCCGTTCTCGGCGACCTGCGCATTACCGGTGAGCGCGTCGAGCGCGAGCGCGGCTGACGCGCCGGAGGCGCGGGTGATGGTCAGCGTGCCGCCCTGCACGTCGAGCGCGAGCGCGTGCGCGCCCAGCCGCACGCCCAAGTCGCGCGCGCGCTGAGCTTCGTCGCCCTGTAGCAGGTCCAGTGCGACGCTCGCCCGCGGGTCGAGCGCGCGCAGGTGCAGGACGCCGTCGGTGACGCGCAGGGTGACGTCGTCGGCGTCGAGGGTGAACGCGCCGCCCTTGCTGGCGACGTGGACGCGTTCGAGCACCGTGCCGCCCTCGCCGTGGTGGAGGCCGCCGATGCTGACGTCGCCCCCGACCGTCTGGCCGAGCTGCCACTGCAAATAGCTGCGCTCGATCGTGTCGCGCGCGAGCAGCAGGGCGATCACCAGCACGGCGAGGACGATCGCCGCGATCGTCAGGGTCCGCTTCGGGAAGCGACGGGGGAACGACGCCCGCCTCGGCGCAACACCGCTCTCGATGATCACTCGGATCCTCGCCTCGATCGCTCTCGTCTTCGGGTCGCTGGTCGCGCTGCCCGCCGTCGCCGACGACGGGCTGCCGCAGGTTGCGCCCGGCGGCCGCTCACCCTACGTCGCCGTCATCGTTTGGCATGACGTCGTCGCGGGGCCGAAGGAAGTTTGGTTCGACACCCCGCTCGATACCTTCAAGGCCCAGCTCGCCGCGATCAAGAGTGGCGGGTTTCACGTCGTGACGTTGCAGGCACTGCGCGACCATCTCGAACGCGGCGCACCCTTGCCGACGAAGCCCCTGGTCCTCACCTTCGACGACGACGGCCACGGCATCTACGAGAACGCCTTCCCGCTGCTGGTGCAGAACCACATCCCGGCGACGATGTTCGTCCACTCGAACTTCGTGGGACTCACCACGCACGGCAAACGCCACAACACCTGGCCGCAGTTACAAGAGATGGCGCGCAGCGGGGTCATGACGATCCAGAGCCAGACGGCGAACCATCCGCCCGACCTACGTGTCCTCTCGGACGCGGACGTCGTGCACGAGTACGTGCTCTCGCGCTTCTCGCTCGAGCATCGGCTGGGCGTGAAGATCTGGGCGCTCGTCTATCCGGAAGACCATTACGACGTGCGCGTCGCGCGGCTGGCGGCGCAGAACGGCTACGCGCTCGCGTTTACCGAGGATTGGGGCAACGCCGGCGACTCACAGAACCTGTTGATGATCCACCGCTACTCGGCGCTCACGCGGTTTCCGCAAGCGCTCGCCGACGTCAGCGCGCACGCCAGCAGTCGGTGATCGGCGCGACCCGTGCCGCGTGGCCGGGTGGCACCAGACCGTACATATCCGCCAGCGTGCGCAGCACGTTGTAGTGATCGATGCGCTGCGCATAGCGTCCCGGCTGCACCATCGGGCCGGCGAAGATGATCGGGATCGAGTTGGTGGAGTCGTAGCCTTCGTCCATCGTCAGGATGACGAGCGTGTCGTGCGTCTGCGCCCAACGCACCAGCGGGCCGAGATGCGTGCGCGCCCATGCGTCGGCCTGCGCGACCGTGCCGTCGTGCATGTCGTCATCGACGTTGGGGACGACGAACGCGACCGTCGGCAGACGATCGAAGTCGGAGGGAAACGCGGAGAACGGTTCGCTCGCGGTGCGTGGCAGGTTCGCGAACTGCGCCCACGGCACGTGCTTGCGCGCGTACGACCCGGCCCAGCAGCCGTGCCAATCCTCTTCGGGCATCGACTCGGCGTAGCCGACGAACGAGAGGTGCGCGGCGTCGAGTTCGCTGCCCAGGTTGGGCGCGTTGGCGGGGATCGCGCGCGCGGGGCAGCCGTCGCCGTTGGTGTTCTGGATGCCGGCGAAGAGCGCGAAGTAATTCGGTAAGCTCGGATGCGTGACGCCGTGCGCGTTGGTGAAGGCCGCGCCGCGCGCGGCGAGCGCGGTCAGGAACGGCGCGTGCGGGTTGCCGACGATCTGCGCGAAGGTGTGGTTCTCTTCGATGACGACGACGACGTGCGCGGGCCGCGGCAGCGTCGCGGCCGAGACCGGTGGAGCGAGCGCCACCATGGCGAGCGAGACAACGGCGGCGTTCCGGAAGCGCATCACTCGGGGTTCGCACGACGGCAAACGGCGGGCCTGCCCGCCTTGACGCTGCGGGTCGGCTGCGTGATAGCATGGCGTGAGGAGAACGCCATGCTCGACCGGGTCGACATCCCCGACACGAAGCCCGCGCTCGAGCTCATCGACGGCCAACTGGTCCAAAAGATGAGCCCGAAGCGCCGTCATCAGGAGCTCGAGGTGCGCTGGATGCTCGCCCTGCGAGCGTGGGGCGGAGGCGAAGCCTACCACGAGTGGCGGCACGAGTTCAAAGCGCCCGGCTACCGCTTCGCCTCGCTGGTCCCCGACGTGGCATACCTCTCCCGAGCGGCGCTCGACGAACTCGGTGAGGCGGCGGCGGAATTGCCGCCGCGCGCGCCCGAGATCGCAGTCGAAATCCTCTCGGCAGGCGAGAACGCGCGTCGTCTGGCGTGGACGATCGCAGCCTATCCCGCCGCCGGTACGCGGGTCGTGTTCGTCGTCGCTCCACCGCGCCGGACCGTGATCGCGCACGCCGCTGATGGCGTCACCCGGTTC
>JBEKAU010000196.1:0-5601 GCA_050015755.1 Vulcanimicrobiaceae bacterium
GAGACATTCGTACCGCACTGCGACGCACGAACCATGACCCCGTTCGCGCTATTATTCTGAAACCACGCCGGAGGCCAGATAAAGAAACCATTCGTATTGCCGCAGCCATCGAAGCCGAACTTCTGCGCGACGAGTTCGCCGCGCACGGTATATGTGTTCGTGACCGTGGACCCGTATCCGCTGAAGGACGTCGGCTCGCCTTCATCATCGTAGGCAAACTGCGAAAAGGCGATGCTCGGTGTCGCGTATTGCGTGACACGCCCCGCGCCATCATAGGCGTAGGCATGCGAGGTCGCGAGGTAGGGGTCGGACGTGCTCTCGGTTCGCCCCGCAGCCGTGAGCGTTGAAGTGAACGGGTAATAGGAGCCGTTGTAGTTATATCCTTCACCGACGAGTTCGGAATCGGCCCGATACGCGTAGACTTTTGCCGACGTCCCGAGGCCGGGGATGGTTCCGCCAAGTTCAGCCGCAACATCGACACTAGACTTCCAGCCGTTCGGGAAGTAGTGATACGTGTAAGTAGCGGGATCATTGACGCCGGCGCCGGTCGGCTCCGAGCGCGACGTCAGTTCGCCTGCGTAGTCGTACGTCCGAGAATCGTCGCCGAACGCTGCGGAATTAACATCAGTCTCGCGCCCATCAAGATCGTAGTGGTAAGTACGCGTGGGAGTAATCGAACCCGAGAACACCTCTTTGGCGAGTAATTGCCGGTTCGTGTACGAGTACGTCGTACTGTTACCCGCAGCGTCCGTGTCGGAGGAAAGAAGCCCGAGCTGACCGCTCGCATCATATACTTCCTTCTCGCTGACGAAGGTGCCCATACTAGGAGAGCCATATGATGCCTCGGTGATTTTCGAAACAATTCGATCGAGTGCGTCAAAGTCGGTACCATGTGTACCAGTCCACTCGTAGGTGCTCGACGAATTCTCGAGGGGCAGCCATTCCTCTGCCTCATAGAGGCCACCGTAGGCCTTTATGGCCTGGGCGAACCCACCGCTTGTACCGCCGGCCGAAAGATCATAGAGATACCGCGTCAGCCAAGGTGCCGAATAATAATCGGTCGGGTCGTGTGGAAGTTCGGTTTCCACAAGACGATCCGCACCGTCGTACCATTTCGTCGTCGTACCAGCGGTGTTGTCGTAGTGGTGGACCTCGGCAGTCTCGTCTCCATCTAGATCATACGAATAGCTCGTGGCGACACCATTAACCGCCTCGACGGGGCTTTGCTCCGAACTCTTACTGCCGTCCGGATAGTACGCGTATGTCGTCTTAAGTGTTGAGTTTGGTAGTCCAGGGGTCCGGCTGCACGTCGTGCCCGAAGAAGCGTCATCAGGATCAGCGATCGTAAGTACGCGGCCCATGCTATCGTAGGTGAGTACCCACACGGCTCCCGCCATCTTGCTGTAGCAGAGGATATTACCGTTCGCGTCATATGCGAATGTCTGCTGTGGCGTGATGGTCGTCGACGTTCCGCCTGTCGCGATGGCAGGCTCGGTGAACGGGGCGCCCG
Organism: Vulcanimicrobiaceae bacterium; assembly: GCA_050015755.1. Lineage (GTDB taxonomy): Bacteria > Vulcanimicrobiota > Vulcanimicrobiia > Vulcanimicrobiales > Vulcanimicrobiaceae > Vulcanimicrobium. The sequence continues at coordinate 1,511 of JBEKAU010000196.1, forward strand.
CTACGGACGTCGGTAGACCATAGTTGTTATTTGTGTAGGTTTCCGTGTACCCGCTCGGTGCAGTCGCTGTCGCCGGTGTCGTAAGGGTTTGCAATGCTCCGTACGGCTCGATAGTCGAATACGCGTAAGCATACCGCGTCGCGTAGACTGACGAAGGGCAAAGGTCGTCACTCTGCGAGGGCGTGCCAGTCCAATTTAAGCCGAGCTGATTCGTAGCAACCTGATCACAATAGCTTATGACGTTGTTGTAGGCATCGTACGAGTAGAGCCTGGTTGGCCGCAAACCACCCGGAAGGTCGGCCGGCTCGGCAACAGCGGTCGCGTTCCCGTTGGTATCATAGGAATAGTCGGTCTCGTTTCCGTTCGGGTCGACTTCGGATGTAACATTGTTGCTCGCGTCCCAATTTTCGAAGCGTCGGATCCACGTGCCACTGCAAGTAATGCCGCTCGGCGGTGTGCCCTGCGTGGCGGTGCATTGCTGTGTCTCCGTCGGACGGCCCAATGCGTCCACTGTCCAAGCAGTTGCATGCCCGTCGGTGTCCTGAAAGTAGGTCCCAGTTCCGTTTGTCCCTGGATAGGTGCCGAAATACTCGGTCAGGTATTGGAAGTAACTCGTCGAGTAGCCCGGTTGAAGACCAACAGAGCCGGTGCCGTCCGAAATCGTCGGATTGACTACCCCGTCGTGAACGATGGTATTTAGCGTCGCCGTGGATAAACTGCTTCCGCTAAGAACAAGCTCGATGAAACTCCCGTCCGTACACGCCCCGGCGGCGCAGGCAGCATACCAGCGCGGGCTGAAAATCGCTGCGAGTGTGTAGCCCGTACCCATTGGCCCATATGCGTAGTCTTGTATCGGATGTACGCCGGAGGCGTTATTGGGAACTCGCGATACGGCCGCAAGATTGCCGCCATTGTCATATGCGTAGGAGACTGTGGAGGAACCATCCGGTTCGACAAGATCTAGCAGCAGATTGTGTCCGGCGACGTCTCCGATGTTCAACGTAGCGACCATGTTGGAGTCGGTCGAGGCCTGGATCTGTGTGATTGTGCCCGTGGCTGACGAACCGCTAACCCAGTAGTAGGTTAAGTAGATCCGATCATTACTGTTGCGCCCGATAATCTCTCGCAGACGTCCGGCATAGCCCGCTTGCTGCACCCAACGTGTTCCGCATGTCGTGAGCTGATAGGGCTCATAGAAGTAATAACTGGTCCCCGACTTCTTAGTCCAAAGAAAGCCGCACTGATTGTCTGAGATCAGCGTCGCATGTTGCCCCACTGGCGGAACCCACGTTACCCCGTCGGACGCGAGCGTATATAGGTACTGAGCTCCATCGATGTCACTCACCGTCAACGCGCTTGAGGTTCCGGTGAGATGGGCGTCGAAGTTGTTTGTCCATCCGTTGCCGTACATCGATGGAGGTCCACCATCGTCGCCGTTGACGTCATGAAGGCTCTGCAAGTTGTACGTGCGCTGGAAGGCCATTGCGATGCCCTGGTGCGGCACGGACATGTCGCTGTCTTGGAAGAGCAAATTCCCGTTTCCGACATTGACCATGAGCTTGCCTCCGCCAGGAACCGACTCTTCCTCGTACCGCCACCACGGATTGATACCGGTACCTGACGCGCTGCTATTCCCCGGCAGTGACTGTAGCCGCCGCATCGCTTCGGGCCTCGAAACGCCATGAGGCGCAGCGGAATGCAAAGGAAGCGATGCGGAGGTAGCTAGAGGCTCGAGCGCGTGCATAGAAGAGCGCAGCTCCGCAGCGCGCTTGCGCAACCGGTCAAGATCCTGCTCACGGAGCATCGGAAATCCGGGAACGGCGCTGCCCTGTCGATGAATCCCTTTGACAACGTTCTTTCGCAAGTCTCGCACCACAGGGACCGGCGGCGGCGTGCGGCGTGGCAGTACTGGAACAGCGCTACGCGAATAGTCCCGCGTGGGGGAGCCGGCATTCCAGCCGGCCACTGTCACGGCGGCCTGCGCGAGCGGCCGGGATTGTACGGCAGGAGCGCCCTGCGCGATGACTGAGAGCGAAAGCAACGCCGCGACCAGCGCACGATAACGTACGACCACCACACAACTCCCCGGCTAACGGATGCGCAGCTCGGCGCATGAAGCGCCGAGCCGTGCAGGCACGGTATCATCAGCGGCGAGCGTAGGTCCATAGGGAATATTCCCGCCGGCAAAACTACCGGGGGCAATTTTGCCGTTGACATGCGAGTACACTAGCTGGCAGCGTGGGAGTTCCAAAGCCCGTGGGTGCGTCTGTTTGTCAGCTCGATGGTGCCGTAAGCATCTCTATTCGAACCTCTCTCAGCTCTGCTCAGCCGCGCTCGCAGCGACGGCCATTCTCGCGCTGAATGTGGACGCAGGCGCCGCGACGCGGTCGCAGCCTTCGGCGGTGCTCATCTCCATCGACGCGAGCAACGAACCGGTCCAAACGGTGCTACTGCGTCTCGCGCACGCCTCACACGCGAGCATCGCGGTGAACCCAGGCATCAGTGGCTACGTGACTGTCTCCTTGCACGACGTCACTCTCGCCTACGCGCTCGATGCGATCCTCGCTCCTCTCGGCGATACCTATCACGTGCACGGGAACGTCTTCCAGGTCGGGCCGTTGCCGGCGTCGAGCCTCAAGGTACCACTGGGGGCCGACGCCAGCGCACCGGCGGTGTTGCCGCTCATCGTGATCAGCGCGAAGCGCGCGGCGGGACAGCTGCATGCGCTCTTCCCACAAGCGGCCATCCGCGCCGACGACCGCGCAAACGCCCTCGTCGTGATCGCGCCGGCCGCCGACGTGCAGAGCATGCGCACCGTCCTCCAGGGTCTCGACGTCCGCGACCCGATGGCTCCCGTCACCGAGGCGATCTCGCTGCGAACGCTCAAGGTCGCGGACGTCACTGCTCGGTTGCAGGTCAGCTTCCCGCACGCGACCTTCGCGCCCGTGGGGCGCTCACGGCTGCTCGTCACCGCGCCGCCGCAGGACATGGTTCAAATCAAGATTGCCGTCAACGCCCTCGACACGCCGGACGCGATTCCGCTCCAGACCCCTTCGAACACCGAGGCTGTGCACGTCAATCAACGGCCGCCCCGCGACGTCGCCCGCACCGTGGAGGCGCAGGTACCGGGCGTGCGTGCGGCCGTGTCGGGCGGGACGGTCGTCCTGAGCGGGTCACCCGATCTCGTCCAACGGGCCAAGGCGCTGGTCGCGCAGATCGACGTGCCGCCCTTTGGCGAACGTTATACGCAGGTCTACCACATCCGCAGCATCGACGCCGGATCGGTCGCCGATCTGCTGCGCCGGAGCTTCACCGGAATCGTGGTCACCGTCGACGCGAGCATCAACGCGATCGCGGCGACCAGCACGTCTTCCCAGCAGCAGCGCATCACCGATGCCCTCGCGCAGCTCGATCCGGCGCCGGGAAGCGCCGTCGGCATCCCAGGAACGGCGTCGTTCGGCGGCGCGACCACTGAGGTCGTCTCACTCAAGTCATATGTCCCGGGAACGACGTCGGGCGGCGGTGGCAGCGACATCGTCCAGACGATCACCCAGGCACTCCAGGCGATTGCCCCCGACGTCAAGGTGATCGCGCTGCCCACCCCGGGTCAGATCGCGCTGGTCGGCTCGTCCTCGAGCCTGCGGACGGCGCGCGATTTCATCGACAAGATCGACGTCGTCGCGCCGCTGGTCGTGCTCGATACCGAGGTGCTCGAGATCGACGAGAGCGTGACCAAGAACCTCGGGTTGCAGCTGGGCACGACCTCGATCAGCACCACCTACACCGAGATGACGCCGGCGCCCAATGCGGACGGCGTCTATCCGAAACTAGGCAAGCTCCAACCGCTCACCCGCACGCCGATCTCGTTTCAGGCAACACTGAATCTCGCACTGAGCAACGGCAAGGGCCGCGTGCTGGCCGACCCACGCATCACGACGCTCTCCGGTCACACGGCCTCGATCCGCGCCGGCGATACGATCTCGATCCTCACGACGACGGCGGGGAACGCCGGGACGATCGCGACAACGCAGGTCCAGAGCTTCCAAACCGGCGTCAACCTCGACATCACGCCCTCGGTGACCCCCGACGGC
>JBEKAU010000197.1:0-5597 GCA_050015755.1 Vulcanimicrobiaceae bacterium
GACCACCACTTCGCGCTGGCCTTCGGGTCGCGCACGGACAGGCCGAAATGACCGACGGTGCCCAACTTCACACGCATGCCGGGCGTTCTACCCGGCCGGGGCTACGGCTTCTCGATCAGCTCGGTGACGCGGACGCCGAAGTTGTCGTCGATCGCCACGACCTCGCCGCGGGCGACGAGGCGGTCGTTGACGAGCAGGTCGACTGGTCCGCCGGCCAAGCGGTCCAGCTCGACGATCGAGCCGGTCCCCAGCTTGAGGATGTCGCGGACCAGCATTTTGCACGTGCCGAGCTCCGCCGTCACCTTCAACGGCACATTCATGAGGAGATCGAGATTCTTGGCGGACTCGGTCATGATCACGAGGGGGCTCCCGACACGACGTCGTGGACGAGAAAAGCGGCACGCGCGTCGAGGATGCCGGGCACCCCGGACGCATAACGTCGCCCTGCGATGTTCAAGCATGCCGGAGCACCGACCTTGGTGTCCAGCTTCACGATCGTCCCCGGCCGAATCTTCACGAACGCGCCCGCATCGATGGTCCCCTGAGCGAAGACGGCCTGCGCTTCCAGGGTCACCGAGGCGAGCATCTCCGGGCCGAGCCCCTCGCCCGGACCGGGGTCGGGCAGGTCGCGCACGATCCCGATTCCGAGCACCAGCGGCAACGGGGCCGACACGCGCAGGTCAACGTAGGCGACACAGGCCGGCGCCTCGTGTGGGCCGACGGCGCGCAGCGCGGCGCTCCGCTCGGCGCACAGCGGCTCGCAGGCGCTCGCGCAGCGCGCGGCGATCCGCTCGAGCGCGCGCAGTTCCAGCGCCGAGCAGGCCTCGTCGGGGAGCGCATCGGCCTCGCCGAACGCGCGCAACACCAGCCGGCGCGCGTCGCGCTGCGGGACGACCAGCACGACGTCGGTCTGGCGGCCGCGCAGCAGAAACAACGACGCGTCGCGCACCAGCACCGCCCACGCCGCGGCGTTGACGGCCGCCGGCTCGCCGACGACGAGCTCACACCGCTCGCCGAGCAGCTCGCGCAGCGCCTCACGCACCCCGCTCGCGACCAGACACGCCGCCGCCTGCGGGATCGAGGGGCGCGGAGCGAAGCGCAGCGGGCGCAGGCCGTCGACCGGTGCGCCGAACCGCGCATCGGCGATCATTTGACCAAGTCCAGCGTCGTCTTCTGCATCCCCGCGCGCGTGCGCACGACGGCGCCGAGCGCCTCGAACGCGCGATACGCTTCGTTCAGACGATCGACACCGGCGAGCAGATCGAGGCTGCCGGCGTCGCGCCGGTACGGCACGAGCGCGCCGAAGGTGCCGTCGCCGGGCGTGCCCAGATGAGGCGCAACGCCGGTCGGCGCGGCGACCTGCGTGCCCTCGCGGCGCAACGTCTGCGTGCCGGCCGGGAAGCGCGCCAGGGCGATCCGCCCGAGAACGACCCGCTCGCGCTCCTGGCCGCCGGTCCGCGGATCGATCGCCAGCCGCGTGTAGACGAACGTGCCGTCGGGCTCGAGGTGGGCATCGGCGGTGCGGCCCAGCACACGATCGGCTTCCGGCAGCCGCAGCGGCACCGGCAACGCGCCGCGCGCACTTCCGCCGGGATATCCGAGGACGGGTGCACCGGCACCGGTGCGCAGCGTCCCGTCGTCGACGCGCAGCGCGCCGTCGTGACTGTAGGCGCGCGTCCCGTCCGCTTCGTGGACGACCAGCCACGCGTCGTCGGGGAGCGCGACGCTGAGTGGATCGGCCGAGGGTGCGGTCCGTTCGGGCGCGCGCACGTCGCCGAAGCGTGGCTGCGCGCCGGGTTGATACGCCTCGCGCAGATCTTGCGCGCGCGCCGCGATGCGCGCCAGCGCATCGGCCGGTGCCGGGTCGATCACGGCCGCACCTCGCACCGCACGCCGTAAGCGGCAAGCGCGAAGCGCGCCTGCGCGAGCGCCCGTTCGACACGCGCCCGCAGCGGAGGCGCGCAGATGGCGACGATCCGCGTCGTCGTTCCGTCGCTGCGCACGAGGATCTGCACGCGACCTTCGCCGGCGCGCATCGCGAAACTGCCCGGCAGACCGCGCCGGATGCGGCGCACGATCGCGCGTTGCAACCGACGCGCCAGCCCGCTTTGCGGCGCGCGCCGTTCCGGGACGTGCTCGGCACGCGCGACGCGCACGAGGTGCGCGCGCGATACCAGCGGCACGCGTGCCTGCAACGCGCGTTCCTGCGCCTGAACGAGCGGACCGGTCAGCCGTCCCGGCGCGCGGCGCGCCGCGAGGGTGGGCCTGCGGGCGAGTCCGTCGCGGCTCGGGGGCCCGGCGGCGTGCAAGGCGCTGTACCACGCTTCGGAGAGTGCGCGGCGATCGGTCAGGGCGAGCTGGGTCGCGACGACGGTCAGCGGGGCGGTCTGCGGCATACGATCGTTCCTCCGCGCTCGACCGTAGCGCGGCGATGTGTCCGCGGTGTTGCCGCCGTGTGAGGGCCGCGTTCAGAGCGAAGCGGCGGGCTTGGCGGCGGGCGTCCCCGCGTCGAATGCCGCACCCGGCGTCAGGTACATCGACGCGTTGGCCAGATCGAACGTCGCGACGAAATTGCGCAGCACCCCCAGGCCGACGTTGCCGGCGTCGACCCGATCGGCGAACGCGCCGGTCCGCGCCATCACGACGTCGACCGGCCGGTCGAAGAGCCGATAGGTGCCCATCTGCAGTTCGTCGAGCGAGGCCCGGTAGGTGGCGTTCGAGCCGCCGATGCCGTAGTTGAACGAGCCGGCGCCGCTGGTCGCCACGACCCCCGGATGGGCTTCGAGGAACGGCCGGTAGAGCAGCATGTCCTCGCTGTTCCCGGTGTCGACGATGAACGGCGCGTCCAGGCGCCCGTTGATCTCGAACGTCGCCTCGGCCAGCTCGCGGTCGACGTCGAGATCGACCCGCGCCCCGCCGGGCACGAACGAGCCGGGTGCGCCGAACCGCATCTCGTGATGCGCGAAGTCCATCTCGACGATCGCCGAGGCGAAGAACGGATAGCCCAAGATCCCGTCGATCTTGAGACCGCCGAGGTTGGCGCCGATGTCGAGCGCGGAGACGACGACGTCGGTCATCGTTGCGCCGTCGACCGCAAGCGCCGGCAGCGTCGCGCTGAGCAACCCGCCGCTGCGTGCGGCACCGCGCACTTCCATCGCGCCCTCGCCGGTCACGCCGGCCGCCTTGAGCACCGAGGTGTCGACCAGGATCGACTGCGCGCCGGTGTCGAGCAAGAAGAACCAGTCGCGGTTCGCGATGTGCACGGTGATGCCGTAGTGCCCGTCGCGCTCGATCAGTGGCACGGTGTGGACGCGATCGGCTTGCAAGAGACGCGGGACGAGCGGGGTGAACGCGTGCTGATCGACCGGCTGGTCGACGACGACCGACGTCGTCTGCTCGATGGTGTCGAATTGATGGTCGCCGTCGCTGACCACGGCGCGAAACGGGATGTCGCTGCCGCCGATCTTGCGCCAATCGCCGTAGTCGACGTACGAGGGGCCGTCGCCGTCCAGATACTCGAGCCGCAGCGGCAGGCCGGTTGCGGAGTCGATCCACAGCGTCTCGGGCTCGCCGCCCGCCGCATTCACTTCGAGCCGCCATACCCGCTTGCCGTCGAGGGCGCCCCAGCCGACGAACTTCGCCAGCTCCGGATGCTTGACGAAGTCGCCCGAGTCGAGCAGTTCTTCGGTCAGCGAACGCCGGTGCAGGTAGCCGCGCAGCTCGCGCACGTTGCCGTTCGCGTTCTGCACGAAGAGGTGATCACCCAACCGCAGCGTCGTCTCGTGACGGGGGCCGAGCGTGTCTTCTTCGCGCTCGTTGGTGCCGTCGCGCACGACGTGGAAGGTGCCCTTCAAGCCTTCGCCGGTGAGGGTGCCGTCGGCGATGTAGGTCTTCACCGTATCGGAGCGGGTCGCGCGGTCGTAGGCGGCCAGGATCGTCGCTACCGGCACGTCGGTCGCATCACGCCGCGACGCGGCGTTCGCGGGGAGCGCGAACGTGGCGAACAGCGCGACCAGGGCGACGCTACGGTGTACGGTAGCGGTCAGCCGAGGCCAAGACGTTCTGGACGTAATTCTGCGTCTCGGCATAGGGTGGGATCCCGCCGTATTTCTCCACGGCCTCCGGGCCCGCGTTGTACGCTGCCACCGCGAGCTTCGAATCGCCGCCGAAGCGGTCGAGTAAGCTGCGCAGGTAGCGCGTCCCGCCGGCCACGTTTTGCACGGGATCGTAGGGATCGCGGACACCGAGTGACGCTGCGGTCTCCGGCATGAGTTGCATGAGCCCCTGCGCGCCGACCTTCGAGGTCGCCCCGGCGTTGAAGCCCGACTCGTTGGCGATGACGGCTTTGATCAGCGAGGGATCGACCTGCCAGGTCGAGGCGTTCTGCTGGACGAGCGAGTCGATCTGCTCCGGCGGGACCGGGGCTGCGGCGCTCGCGCCGGCAGCGTCAGGCGACGTTTCCCCCTGCGGACCGAGCGCGCTGGCGAGCGCGTTCGCGAAGCGCGGCGCACCGACCGACGTCGGCGCGACGGCCGGCGGCGGGGTGGCGAGCGACGAGGTGCCGGAAATCTCGGCGATCCGGGTCTGGACCGCGGAGATGTCAGAGAAGACGTCCATTATCCAAGGATATCGGCGAGGCGGAGCAGTTGCGTGAGCGTTTCCTGCGGCGGCGTCGAGTGGCCGTCCTGGCGGAGGAACCGGTCGATCTCCTCCTCGACCGCGATGCAGCGAGCGAGAAAGGGGTCGCCGGCGGCGACGTCGAGCCCCAGCGCCCGCGCCTCCCGCGCGTCCTCGAGCGCAGCGACCGCGGCCCGCAGCCGGTAGGCCGCCCGCAGGTGGTCCGGGTCCGCAACCTCCCCCGCGGTGCGACTCACGCTTCGGGTCAGGTCGAGCGCCGGGAAGTGCCCACGCCGGGCCAGCCGCTCCGCGAGGACGAGGTGACCGTCGAGCGCGGCCCGGGCGGCCTCGGCGACCGGATCGTGTTCGTCGGGCCCTTCACTCAGGACGGTCGCGACGAGGGTGATGCTCCCGTAGGCGAAGGCCCCGGCCCGTTCGACCAGGCCGGTCATCCGGGTGAAGGCTGAGGCAGGGTACCCGCCCCGGCCCGCCGGCTCGCCGGTCGCGAGCGCGAGCTCGCGGGCGGCCGTGCAGACACGCGCCAGGGAATCGAGGATCAGCACGACGTCGAGCCCGCGCCGGCACAACGCTTCCGCCTGCCCGACGGCGACCTCGGCTGCCCGCACGCGCTCCGCGGCGCTGCGCTCGGCCGTCGCACAGACGACCGTCGTGCGCGGGCCCGGTCGCAGCCGCCGCTCGGCTTCGCGACCGCGTTCACCGATCAGGGCCACGACGACCGCGTCGGCCTGGGTTCCGCGTTCGATGGCCTCGAGCAGCGTCGACTTGCCGGCGCCGGCCGGCCCCACGATCCCGATGCGCGCGCCGCGACCGAGCGGCAGCGGACCGTCGATCGCGCGCACGCCGGTCCAGCACACGCCGCCGCAGGCGGCACGCTCGGCGAGCGTCGAGGTCGTCCCGGGCACCGCTCGGCGCGGCCCTCGCGGAACCGCAGCGCCGTCGAGCGGCGCACCGCGCGCGTC
>JBEKAU010000198.1:0-5588 GCA_050015755.1 Vulcanimicrobiaceae bacterium
CAGATGGTACTGCGAGGCGTCGCGGTACCAGTGTTTGCGGCCGGCGTTGTTCGAGCCGAGCGTTCCGAAGTATGAGTCGGTTCCCGTGATCGCGGAGTTCGCGTAGACACTCAGCGTGCGCATCGCCAGCACCGTGCCGCTCGTCGGGTATTGGGACATCGCAGGCTGGAGCGCAGTCGTCGACGTGTAGAGGTTCTTGCTCAGCTCTTCGTAGACTTTGCGGTCCTTGAACGTCTTCACGTAGACCGAGTTGTGCGAGCCGGTCCATTTCGCGGCGAAGACGGCGAACGCGGCAGCGTATCCGCTGCGATTGCCGTTCCAATGGCCGTCGAGGTTCGCTTTGTTGAGCGGATTCTGAATCCACTCTGAGATGTAGATCGACGCTTCCTGATCGTACGCGAGGTCCTTCGCATCCGAGGAACTCGGGCTGTACGCCTTGACTTTGTTTGCGAAGTTCGTCGAGACCCAACTGAGTACGTTGCGCGCCCATTCTTCCGAACCCGCATACGCGTACACGTAGGCGTTGGCATACCTCGGGCGCACGACGGAGTCGTGGTTCAACCCCGAGGTGTACCCACCGTGCGGCGTATGGCCGCCTTGCGGGATGTGGAGGCAGTTGTCGTACCAACCGGTGACCAAACTCCCGGACGGCGAGCTCTCCTCAAACCACGTCTTCGTCTTGTAGCGGTTGGGATCGACGCCACGCTGCTCGACCCAATTCGAGTGGCTGTAGAAGTCCTGCACGACGTGCAGCGACATGCCCATGACCGTGAGGAATTCGACGACGTCGTTGTCGCTCTCGGCCTTCTTCGCCGCCGCCTTGGTGTTGGCGGTGAGGTTTGCCCAGTAGTTCCTGATGGCGCTCGTCGAGAAGACGTCGTCGAAGTGCAGTTTCTCGAGCATGCACTGCGGGCCCGACCCGATGGTCGGCGTCGAGGTGTAGTAGTCAGTTAGCCAGTTCTCGACTTGCGTCGCGTCGGCCGCGGAGCCGCTGAAACCGAGCGAACGCATCACATCCTCGGTGATGCTTGCATGCGGTCCGGTGTCGAAAGCCGACACGGGACCGGCGCTCAGCCCGAGCGCGAACACGAACGCAAACACGGCAACGGCCGCTCGTCTCATACCGAACCACACCTTTCGGGAGAACAGAGAACGACCGCCCCTTATGCCACCGAGAGGGCGCTTCCTGTCCCTTTCGTCACGGTGTGACGAGCAGCGGCTCCGGCCGATTGGAGAGGACGGCGCGCGCGTGCGCGCCGCCGCCGTGCCGGCGACTCACGTTGAACTCTTCGCTGAGCGTCCATACCAGATACAAGCCGCGGCCGCGCTCAGCGAGCAGATCGCTCGGCAAGTACGGCGTGAGCGCGAAGCCCGGCCCGCGATCCAGGACGTGCAGCACGGGCTCGGCGCCCAGGTCGCAGACGACTTCGACCGGACCGGCCGCATGGCGTACCACGTTGCCGACCAGCTCGCCGAAGATCAGCTCCGCGCCGTATTGCGCGGTCTCGTCGAAGCCGCGTGCCGCCAACGTCGCGACGAACGCATGGCGCGCAGCCCGCGCCGCCTGCCCGTCGTCGCTGGCGAACTCCCACACCGCGCGCTGCTCGGCGGGGAACGGCACCACCGTCAGCGCCAAGATCGCGACGTCGTCGAAGGTGCCCTCACCGAGTACGGCGCGTTGCAACGTGTGCGCGGGGTCGGGCGCGTGCAGCGGCACCGCGGCGAGCGCCGCGCGCAGGCGCCGCTCGCCTTCGACGACGTCGCGCGTCATCTCGGTCGCGCCGTCGGTGTAGAAGACGACCAGATCGCCCGGTCCCAGCCGCACGGCGGGCGGAGCGTTGGCCGCCCGCCCGCGCAGCCCGAGCGGCAGATCGGGCGCGTCGAGCAGCTCGACCTCGCCGCCCGCGCGGCGTACGAGCGGCGGCGGATGTCCGGCCAGTGCGTAGGACAGCTCGCGCTCGATCGGATCGTAGACGCTGACGACGGCCGTGACGACCCGATCGGGGTGCTCGTTCTTGAGCGCGCGGTCGGCCGCATCGAGGATCGTCACCGGATCGGCGTAGATGAGCGCGATCGTGCGCACCGCTTGCCGCATCGCCGACATCAGCACGGCCGCTTCGAGCCCGCTGCCGGCGACGTCGCCGACCGAGACGACGAGTCTCCCATCGCGCAACAGGATCGCGTCGTACCAATCGCCGCCGACCAGACTCTCGTTCGAGGCCGGCTCGTAGATGGCGTCGAGCGCGAGGCCGGCGATCGCCGGCAACGATGCCGGCAGGGCGGCTTGCTGGAACGCCGTCGCGATCTGCCGTTCGCGTTCGAACAGCCGCGCGTTGTCGAGCGCGACCGAGGCTCGCGCCGCGAGCAGCTCGGCAGCGCGGCGTTCGGCGTCGGTCGCCTCGCCGGAGGGCGAGTTGACGAGTTGCAGCACGCCGATCGTGCGGCCACCGGAGTGTAGCGGCACCGAGATCACCGAACGAATCCCGACGTCGAGCATCAATTGCAGCTGCTCGTCGCTCTGCGCGATCGCGCGCAGCATCTCCGGGGTCACCCGCGGCACCAAGCGCGACTCGCCGGTCCGCATCACCGCGACGATCCCGTCGGTCGCGCGCGTCGCCGGAAACCGCCGCACCACGTCCCACGTGCGCGCGACCATCGCCGGGTTCTCATGCACGATCATGCGCGCGCCGAGCGACCCGTCCGCCTCGGGTAGAAAGACGCCGGCCCACTCGGCCAAGTGCGGGACGGCCGCGCGCGCGATCGCTTCGAGCGTCCGGTCGACGTCCAACGAGGACGCCAGCAGATCGCCGGCATCGAGCAGAAATTGCAGCACCCGGGCGGCGGCGATGTGCTCCTCGTCGGCGCTCACGAGGGCTCCGCGGGGCTCCCCATCGCGCCGCTCGCCCGCAACGCGGCGATGCGCGCGTCGTCGTAGCCGAGCACGTCGCGCAGCACAGCGTCGGTATGCTCGCCCAGCTCGGGCGCACGGCGATGCGCGGCCGGCGGGTCGCCGACGCGGACCGGGCTTGCGATCCACGCCGCCTCGCCGAAGCGCGGGTGCGGCGTACGCGCGATGAGGCCGCGCGCGAGCGTCTGCGGATCGGCCAGCGCCGCCGGGACGTCCTGCACCGGTCCACACGGAATTCCCGCGGCGGTCAAGCGCACGATCCACGCCGCGCTCGGCGCGGTCGCGAAGACATCGGCCAGCGTGCCCACCACCAGCTCGCGGTTCGCGCGTCGTGCGGCGAAGTCGGCGAAACGCGGGTCGTCGCGCACCGCGTCCAGGCCGAGCGCGTCGACGAGCCGGCGCCAGAACTTCTCCTTTGCGCAGACGACGACGATCCAACCGTCGGCGGTGCGGAAGTTCTGGAACGGCACGATCGAGGGGTGCGCGGAGTTCGCCAGCCGCTCGGGCGTATAGCGGCCGTCCGGCGCCAGCGTCCACGCCGCGACGTAGGTCAGCATGCTCATCGCGGTATCGAACAGCGAGGTGTCGCAGTCGCAACCGACGCCGTCACGGCGCGCCGCGTGGACGCCGGCCAGGAGCGCCAGTGCTGCGACCAGGCCGCCGCTGTAGTCGACCAGGGAGAGCCCGGACTTCGTCGGTGGCCCGTCCGGCGCGCCGGTCAGCGATTGCCAACCGGTCAACCCTTGCAGCACGTAGTCGTACGCCGGGTCGGCGCGTCGCGGTCCGGTCATCCCGAAGCCGGACAGCGAGACGCAGACGACGCGCGGGTTGATCGCGGCGAGATCCGCGTAGCGCAGCCCGAGCTGCTCGGGCATGTCGCCGCGCAAGTTCGAGAAGACGGCATCGGCGTTGCGCACCAGATCGTGAAAGACGGCACGGCCGTCCGGGTGCGCGAGATCGAGCGCGACGCTGCGCTTGTCGTGGTTGAACGCTTCGAAGAACAGGCTGTCGTGGCCGCCCTGGTACGGCGGCACGCTGCGGCCGACGTCGCCGCCCGAGCGAACGTCCTCGACCTTGACGACGTCGGCGCCGAGCTCGGCGAGTTGGACCGTTCCGAACGGGCCGGCACCGAATTGTTCCACCGCGATCACGCGGACGTCTGCGAGCGGTCTGGGACCGCGCGCGTTCAGCAAGCCTGAACCGCGTCTTGCGGCGGTCGTCCCTCCAACAAGCGCGTGAAGTCGTCCATCGAGCACGGCCGCCCGAACAAGTATCCCTGACCCCAGCGGCAGCCGGCGCGTATGAGCGCGCGCTGCTGGGCGCGCGTCTCGACGCCTTGCGCGAGCAGCTCGTAGCCGAACCGATCGGCGATGCTCACCATCGCGTCGACGATCGCGACGTCGTGACTGTCCTCGGGCAGCCCGGCGGTGACGGCCGCGTCGATCTTGAGCATATCGACGCGCACCCGCTTGAGGCGCGCGAGCGATGAGGCGCCCATCCCGAAGTCGTCGATCGCGATCGCCAGCCCGGCATGGCGCAAGGTCGCGAGGGCCCGCGTCGTCGCTGCCGCATCGCGCAGTGCGACGTGCTGGGTGATCTCGACCCCGACGCCGTCGAGCGCGCCGTCGAACGCGAGCACCTGGGCTAGAAAGTCCGGGTCGGTCAGCTCGAGCGCCGAGAGGTTGAACCACGCGCGGAAGCCCGGCAGCGCGCGCCGCCAGGTATCGGTGCAATGGACGGTCTGCTCCATCACCCACAGCCCGATCCGGCGCATCAAGCCCAGATCTTGCGCGACCGGCAAGAAGTCGGCCGGCATCAGCAGGCCGCGCCGCGGGTGATTCCACCGCACCAGCGCCTCGGCGCCGACGATCGCGCCGCTCGAAAGCTCGACGTGCGGCTGGAAGTGCAGCACCAGCTCATCGTGCAGCAGTGCGTCGAGCAGCTCGGCGTGCACGCGCTGCCCCTGCGCGAAGCGGTCGAGCAGATTCTCCTCGAAGAAGCGCCAGCGCGCGCGACCTTCTTCTTTGGCCTGATAGCAGGCGACGTCGGCGCGCGCGATCAGCTCATCGAAGGTGCTGCCGTCGTCGGGCGCGAGCGCGATGCCGGCGCTCACCGTCAGCTTTACCCGCTGCTCGCCCTCGCCGTCGGCGATGCGCAACGGGTTCGCGAAGATTGCGAAGTACTCGCGCAACCGGGCTTCGGCGTCGGCGGGACCGGCGACGTCGCGCAGCACGAGGCCGAACGAGTCGCCGCCCAGGCGCGCCAACAAATCGGCTCCGCACATGCGTTGCAGCGCGTCCGCGATCTCGACCAGGACCGCGTCTCCCGCCGAGCGGCCCAGCGTGTCGTTCACACCGTGCAGCCGATCGACGTCGAGCACGACGACCGCATGCGGCGCGCCGGAGGCCAGCGTGGCATCGGCGGTGGCGCGCAGCGTCTCCCGCGTGCCCAGGCCGGTCAGCATGTCGCGGCCCGACGCCAGCGCGGTGCGCTCGTCACGCCGTTGCAGGCGGCCGGCGCACAACGAGGCGAGGATCTCGACGTACGCGCGGTCGAGGGGATCGAAGCGGTGCACGTTCTCGGAGGCGAACACGAGCGCATAGTCGACCACGCCGACGCGGAACGGTGTCCCGATCATCGCGCGAACCGGCGTGTCGCGCTTGGCGCTGGGCAGTGGAAC
>JBEKAU010000199.1:0-5573 GCA_050015755.1 Vulcanimicrobiaceae bacterium
AAGAGCCTGCGGCACCCGATCCCCGTCTACGGGCCGGGCTCGGGCGGGCAGCCGTTCCCGCCGGCCTTCCCGCCCGGGCGCGTGGTCGGAACGGTGGCGCCGAACGATCCGGCACCCGGTCTCGCCGACCTGATGCGCTCGTGCACCGATGCCTACGCGTACTCGATCAACATCTTCATGCGCGACTCCGGCGTGATGGACATCAGCACGCTGATGGACGTGCGCGAAATCCCGCTGCCGGCCGCGGCGCAGCCGCTCGGCCCGACCGCGCCGCCGATGGCGCCGGTCACGATTGCGCACTTCGCCGACATCACGGTGACCGGGTTGCTCGTTTCGCACGGTGCGTGCTTTCCGGCGTACGCATACCGCTTCGACACGCCGCACGGATCCGTCGTGTTCTCCGGCGACACGACCCCGACGCCGAACCTGATCGCGCTCGCGCACGGCGCCGACGTGCTGATCCACGAAGCGATCGCACTGGAGACGTATGCTTCGCGCGGGATGCCCGCGCCGCTCCTCTCGCACCTCGCGAACTCGCACACCGACGTTGCCGACATCGGGCGGATCGCGCGCCAGGCCGAGGTGAAGTCGGTCATCCTCTCGCACCTCGCGCCGGGCGACCAACGCTACGTCTCGACCGCTCAGTGGCAAGAGCTGGCGAACCGCAGCGCGCGCGTGGGCGGATACGACGGACCGATCGCGGTCGGCACCGATCTCGCGCGGTTCGACCTGCGCGGCAGCCGCCTCGCCGAGGTCGACGGTGGGGACCGGCGAAGGAGCCCGGCATGAGCGACACGCTGCAGCAGATCCCGCTCCGTCGCATCGACGGCAGCCCCTCGCGCCTGGCGGACTTCGCCGGCGACGTCTTGCTCGTCGTCAACGTGGCCTCGCAGTGCGGCCTCACGCCGCAATACGCCGGCCTGCAAGCGCTCTACGAGCGCTACCACGATCGCGGCTTCTCGGTCCTGGGCTTCCCGGCCAATGAATTCGCCGCGCAAGAACCGGGCTCGAACGACGAGATCGCGCAGTTCTGCGAGACGCAGTTCTCGGTGACGTTCCCCATGTTCGAAAAGATCGTCGTCAAAGGCGAAGGCCGTCACCAGCTCTACGACGAGCTGATCGGCGCGCAGCCGCAGGCGCGCACGAAACCCGACGGCCAGCTGGCCGCACGGTTGGAGGCGAAAGGCCTGACGGCCGGCCGCAAGCCCGACGACATCCTGTGGAACTTCGAGAAGTTCATCATCGGCCGCAACGGCGCGGTCGTCGCGCGCTTCGCCCCCGACGTCGCGCCGGATGATCCGGCGCTCATCGCAGCGATCGAAAAGGAGCTGTCAGCATGAAGAAGACTGGCCCGCGCGCCGAGCTCAAGCTCGGCGACCACGTGCGCATCCCGGCCGAGAACGTCGTCGGTACCGTCACCGACGTGCACCCGCACGAGGTCACCGTCAAGGTGACGATCGACGGCGAGACGGCCCACCGCAAGTATGCCTACGAATCGGTCGAGCGGGTCGGCACGATGGACGAAGTCAGCAAGTACATCGATCACTGACGCACGCGCTCACAGCACGTGTGGGGTGATGAAGAAGACGACCTCGTCCTTGTCGTGCGAGGTTTGACGGTTGCGAAAGAACGCGCCCAGGATCGGCAGGTCGCCCAGGAGCGGGAATTTCGTGATCGTCTCGGAGTCGACGTCCTGAAAGAGCCCGCCTAAGACGATCGTCTCGCCGTCACGCACCCGGATCGTCGCGTCGACTTTGCGGTTGGCGATGATCGGAAAGCTCGAATTGAAGCCGATGATCTGCGAGAACTCCGGGTGCAGGTCGGCGGTGATCGTGCCGTCGGCCCCGATCGTCGGCGTCAGCCGCAAACGCACGCCGACGTCGATCGTCTGCACGCTGGGGAAGCCGGTCTGCTGGTTGACGGTGACGACCGGGTACTGCTCGCCGACCAGCAGCGAGGCCTCGTGGTTATTGAGGGTCGCGATCTTCGGCTGCGCCAGAATCGACGCCCGCCCGTGCTGGATGAGGGTGTTGATCTGCGTGTTGATCGCAATTGCGCTGCGGGTGAGCGTGTAGGGAATCGTCCCCAGCGCCCCGCTGCCGAATCCGGTGCCCCCGAACTCGACGCCGACGTTGCTGCTGTCGTTGATCGGCTGCACGTCGGCGACCTTGACTTCGAACACCACCTGGCGCCCCGGTGCGTCGAGGCCGGCGAGCAGGCCGCGCACGTTCGCGCGCAGCTCCGCGTTCCCGCTGACGACGACGACATTCTCTCGGTCGTCGGCGAACAGTGCGTTCTCCGGAACGGCGCCCTTGAGCAGTTTGACGGCGTCGGTGGCGCGCAGATTGTGGAGCGGCAGCGTCTCACTCGCCGCCGGTCCGTCCGCACCGGTCGCCGGCGCGTCGAGCGCCGCGACGAGCGCACCGGCGCGCGCGAGCGTCGCCGCGCCGCCGGTGATCAGCACCGACGCCGTGCGCTTGTCGGCGACGACGACGGTCCCTTGCGGAAGGGCGAGCTGCAGCGCCGCTGCGACCTCGTCGGGCTTGGCGTGGGCGAGCGCGTACGCGTGCGTGCGCGCACTGGTCGGACCGGCATCGTCGGGAAAGCGCCGACTCATCGAGGCGGCGTCGCCGACGATGACGATCTGACCCTCACGGTGGGTCTGCAGCCCGTAGGACGCCGCCAGCGCGGAGAGTGCTTGGTCGAAGGTGACGTCGGCCAAGCGAATCGTGACCCGCAACGGCTTGATCGAGCCGTCGGCGACGACGTTCCGATTCGCTTGTGCGCCGAGCAGCCGGACGACGTCGGCGAGTTGCACGTCGCGCGCGTCGATGGTGAACCGCTCGGTCTGCGCCGCGCCGGCCGGCGTCGTCGCGAGCAGGAGCGCGATGGCGCAGAGCAGCTGTTTCACGGTGGCGAACCTCCTTCGAAGCCGGAGCGCAGCGGCAGACGCGACCCGTCGACGAGCATGACGCCGGTACCGTCGATCGTGGCGACCACGCTGCCCGCAATCCGGTCGCCGCGCGCGAGCAGGTGCGGGCCACGTTCGTCGGTGATCAGCGCGAACGGGTGCGCGCCGGTGACGATGGCCGCGACGCGCACCGTCGCATTCGGTGCCGCGGCGTTGGGCGGCAAGATCGGGAGCGCGGCGGGGACGGCCGGAATTGCCGGCAACGACGAGGCCGGCGCGGGCGACGGACTGCTCGCGCTCGGCTCCTCGTCGCCGGCGAACGGGTCGCGGCGCGGCCGGAGCGGGCCGAACACCACGGCAGCCGGGCTCGCTCCGCTCGCGAGCACGTCGAGCGCGTGGTCGTCGTGAGCGGCGCTCCCGCGCGCGATGAACGGCGCGGTGACGAACGCGCCGGCGAGCGCGAGCGTGCCGGTCGCGAGCAGCACGGCGCGCTCAGCGCGTCCGAGTGCGAACATCGGAGACCGGCTCCAAGCGAACCAGTGCGACGTGCAAGGATGCCGTCAGGGTGCGATCGCTCTCGTCGGTGCGCACTCGTGCCAACGAGACGACGTCGACGGCCGCCGGGGCACCGGTGTGCCCGAGGTCGGTGATCGCAGCCAGCACGTCGGTGTAGCGGCCCGAGAAATCGAGGTCGAGTGGGATCGTCCGGTCATCGGCGGTCGGGGCCCCGTGGGCGTCGGGTGCCCCGATGCCGAGCACGGCGACGTGGTCGCGCGCTGCCGTCTGCGCGATCCCGCGCAGGAACCGCGCCACGAGTCGGGCGGCGTCCTCACCGAGATCGACCGTCTGCACCCGGCGCTGCAGACGCGAGCGTTCCGCCTCGAGCGCCGGTGCGCGCGCGAGCAGTACGGCGAGTCGGGTCGCGCGCTGGTCGCTGGCCCGCACGTCGTCGGCGTGCAGTGCGATCGTGCGTTCGGCGCCGCGCACCAGCAGGTAGCCGCACACCACGACCGCGAGCGCGGCCAGTGCCAGGCAGCGGCGCAGATGATCCGGACGCGCGCTCACGGCGCGGCGTCCAAGGCGATCGTGTAGAGGAAGCCGGCGTGCAGCGCGTCGTGGCGCACGCTCACCAGGCGCGCAGCACGATACCCGGGCGTGCGCCGCAGCGTCGCCAAGGTCGCACCGACGGCGGCCAGTCGCGTGCCACGGCCTTCGAGTGCGAGCTCGTGCCCGGCGATGCGGATGGTGGTGAGCCACGCATCCGAGGGCACCCGATCGCCGAGCAGTGCGAGCCGTGCTGCCGTGCGCGCTCCGCTGGCGGCGAGCTCGTCGAGGTCGCGGTCGAGCGCGCGCAGACGGGTGACGTCGGCGGCCAGCGCGCGGGTTCGTGCGAGCCTCGCGGCGAGCGCATCGAGGCGTGCATGCGCTGCGACCTGGCGCCGCTGCGTCGCCACGAACCGGGCGTCCTCGACGAAGCCGATCGTCGCGACCGCGAGCAACGCGGCGGCCAATGCGCCGAGGGGCGTACGGGTGCGCGCGTCGAGCTGGACGTGGGCGGCAAGCGCGTCGCGGGCCGGTGCGCGCAGGTAGTTGAGCCGCGTCATGCCGCGCACTCCCAGAGCGCGAGTCCATAGGCCAGGCCCCAGTCGGGCGCTGCCGCGCGCACGACGTCGACCGGGAGCCTCGTGCAGGCGTCGGCGGCGAAGGTGGCCAGCCGCGTCGAAACCGCGAGCGCGCGTTCGACCGCCGGCGCGAGGCCGGCCACGCGCGCACCGTTGCCCGTCAGCACGACCGTCCGCGGATCGTGCGTGCCGCTCGCCCGCGCCTCGACGAACGCGGCGGCGATGTGGTCGACGAGCGCGTCGCGCACGGGTTCGCCGGCTCCCGCCATGCCGATCGTCCGTTTGCGCTGTTCGGCGCTCGCGCGGTCGACGCCGAGGGCGCCGACGATGGCATCGGTGAGGCGCTCGCCGCCGAGCGGGACGGTGCGTACGAACGGCAGCGCTGTGCCGCGCACGACGACGGTCGAGCCCGACGCGCCGACGTCGACGATCGCGTCGGCGGCGTGCACGCGAAGAACGGCGAACGCGGCGTCGTCGACCGCGACGGCGCGTAAGCCGGCGCCGCGCACGAGCGCGAGCGCGCGATCGAGGGCCGTACGCCGGGCGACGGCGACGGCATGCTCGTCGCCCGCGAGCGGGAGCAGCCGCACGAGGCCGTCGTCGAGTGCGTGCGGAGCGAACCGCGCGGCCTCGAAGGCGGCGGCACGCTCGCGTTCGCGGCGTCCGACGGATGGGAGCACGATCGCGCGGACCAGCGAGTCCGGCGCGCGCAAGGCGAGGACGCAGCGGCGCTCGCGCGTACCGAGCTCCGTACAGGCAGCGCGGATCGCGGCGGCCGGATCTTCACCGGTCGGCGACGAGGCCGCGGCCACCAGATGGGGCCGTCCGTCGGTGCCGCGCTCGGCGAGGGCCACGCACGTGCGTGCCGCGCCGACGTCGACGCCGAGCGGCAGTCCGCGCTTCACACCCACCTCGCTGCGGTGACGAGGGCCGTTCCGAGCGCGAGAAACGGCGCGAACGGGACCGCAGTCTGCCGTTCCGCGCGACCGAGCACGAGCAAGGCGACACCGTACGCCGCGCCGGCGACGAAGGCGACGCCG
>JBEKAU010000200.1:0-5537 GCA_050015755.1 Vulcanimicrobiaceae bacterium
GTCGCTGCCGACGGTCAGCACGATGCGCGCTTCGACGTCCCACGCCGCGCCGGAGAAGAGTGGCGCGGCCGGCGGCAGCCGCAGATCCCAGATGCGCGTGTCGTGCGTGCGCGCGAGCCCGGCCAGCTCCTCGTCGTCCGCCAGCATTGTGTGCAGGCCGCTCACGACTTCCAATCGCGCACGCAGCGCGTCCACGATCGCGACGCGGAAGTCGTCCGGCAGCGCGCCGCCGGCCGGCGCGATCCCGACCAGCAGCGCGGTCGGCTCGTAGCGCAGCGCCTCGGCGAGGGTGGCGACGATCGGCGCGTCGCTCTCGAGATACGGCAGCACGTCGCGCACGCTCTGACCGGCATAGTCGGGGTCGATGACGGCGACGACGGTGTCGCGTGAATAGCGGATGACGCCGTGCGCCATCTTCGCTTGGCGCGAAGTGAACGCGTGCATCGCGAGAATCGCATAGCGCCGCATCAGCGCACGCTCGCCGCGCGTTCGCGAACGCCGAGTCCCGGCCCCTCGGGCAGCACCAGTTTCCCGTCGGCGTAGGTGACGCCGGTGAAGGGATCGTCGGCGGTCAGGAACGGCCCGTCGAGGTCGGCCCAATCGACCAGTGGGCTCAGCTGCGCGGCTGCCGTCGCGAGGATCGCGCTCTCGACCATGCAGCCGAGCATGATCTTCAGCCCCAGCGCCCGCGCCGTCGCGATCATCGCCAGCGCGGCGCGGATGCCGCCGCACTTGACGAGTTTGACGTTGACACCGTCGACGCAGCCTTGCAGCGCGGGCAGGTCGCGCGCGTCGAGCGAGTCCTCGTCGGTGACGAGCGGGATCGGCGAGCGTTCGCGGATCCAGCGCAGCCGCTCGGGCGTCCCCGCCGGAATCGGCTGCTCGCAGAACTCGATCTCGAAGCGCGCCATCTCGTTCAGCAGCGTCACGGCCTGCTCGGGCGTCCAGCCTTCGTTGGCGTCGATGCGAATCGTCCCGGTGTAGATCGCGCGGATCGCTTCGAGGGTCGCGATCTCGTCGCCGGTGCCGAGCTTGATCTTGAGGATCGGATGCGCGCCGACTTCACGTACCTTCGCCAGCGTCTCCTCGGGCGAGGCGATCCCGATCGTGAACGAGGTGGACGGCGTCGCGGTGGGGTCGAGGCCGAATAGGCGCCACAGCGGACGGCCGACGTCTTTGCCGATGCAGTCGTGCAGCGCGACGTCGAGCGCGCAGCGCGCCGCAGGCGGCAGCCCGTCGAGCAGCTGGTCGAGCCGGTACGGATCCTCGCCGAGCGGGTGCGCGCGCAGCGCTGCCGTGACGCTCGCGACGCTCTCGTCGTAGCGTGCCGACGGCGCGCTCTCGCCGAGCGCCTCGATCCCGTTCCAGCGTAGCCGCACCAGCGCCGAGTGCGCGACCGTCTCCGACGAGCGCGCGATGGTGAAGGTGTGCTTGAGCGGCAGGTCCAGCGGCTCGACCGCGAGCTCGATCGGCGTCACGCCCCGGGCGTTCCGGCGGGCGCAGGCCGGTGCCTGCGTTCGTTCGCATCGTGCAGCACGTCAGCGTTGCAACCAACGCTCGACCAAGTAGCGCGCGATCGAGTCGCGGCGCGGCAGCCGGTACTGGGCGTCGGCGTCCTCGGGCTCGCCGAAGGCGAGGACCTCGCTGCGTGTGAACCAGCGCGCCTCATCGAGTTCGTCGGGATCGACCCGCAGCGGCGCGACCTTCGCGGTCGCGTGAAAGCCGACCATGAGCTGAGCCGGGAACGGCCACGGCTGCGAGCCCTGATACACGACCGCGTCGACTGCGAGCCCGACTTCCTCGGCGACCTCGCGTGCGACCGTTTCCTCGAGGCTCTCGCCGGGCTCGACGAAGCCGGCCAGCGTCGAGTACACGCCCGTCGGCAAACCGCCGTGGCGGCCGAGGACGCAGCGTGGCTCGCCCTCATCCGAGGCGACCAGCATGATGACGGCCGGACTGATGCGCGGATACTGCGCGTGCTCGTTCGGGCAGATGCGGACGTGGCCGCCTTCGGCGGGCCGGTTCGGCAGCCCGCACGTCGGGCAGAAGCCGCTCGTGCGATGCCAGTGCAGCAGCGCGCGTGCATAGCCGAGCAGCGCGAGCTGCTCGTCGTCGAAGCGCGTGCGGATGTCGCGCAGCGGGTGGAACGTGCCGGGACCGAGCAGCGCCGCCGGCGCGTCGTCGGTGCCGAGCGCATCGACGTCGGCGGCGAAGAACGCGACGCCTTCACGCGCGCCGAGCAGCACGACATCGACGTCGGCCGTGCGCAAGGCGGCGCGGAGGGTGTCGGTCAGAAGCGGCGTCGCGGCGCCGGGCGCCGACGGATCGGCGGGCAAGAAGCTGCGCTCGCCGCGCATCGGGACCAGCCGCGTGTCGGCTGCGGCGAGGCAGGCGGCGACGAAGGCCGGATCTTTCCGGCGGCTCCCCTCGCGATCGAGACCGACGCCGGTGTAGGGCAAGCGGGGAGCGGATCCGACCATGGCCCGGACGGCCTTCCCGACGGGGAGCGACGAACCTGGCGGCCGAACACGCGCGGGATGCGCCCATCGTCGATGGCGGTTCGCGCGATCTTCACCCTAGCGACGGCGATCTCGGCCGCGGCCCTCGCAGACCCGGTCATGGAGGGAATCTCCAACGCCGGGGCCTTCGGTCGGGTCGCATATACGGACCACAGCACGCTCGACGTGCTGCCCTCGCTGGTCGTCGGGTTGAGTTGCGCGGTGCTCCTGGTGGCGATCCTCGCCCGCCGCATCCTCGTGCCCCGCGGGCGGCGTGTCCCGTGGCTGCGCGTCCCGGCGCAGGCCCTCGACGCGCGTGCCGTCCTGCGGCTGCTCCCGGCGGTCCTGGCGGTGCAGTTCGCCGCGCTGTGCACGATGGAGACCCTCGAGCAACTCGTCGTGGCCGGTCACCCGCTGGGCGGCACGGTCTGGCTCGGCGGCCCGGTCGCCATCAGCCTCGCGCTCCACGCCTGCGTCGGCCTCGGGCTCGCGTTCGGCTTTGCTCGGCTGATCCGCTGGTCGGCGCACACCGCTGCCGACCTGATCGCCGCGGTCCGCCGGCACGTCCTGGTCTCGCCGCGCCCGGCGCTGGTGTTCACCGTGGGCCACGCGCCCCTGCGGCGCGCCTTCGCGCCGGCGCTCGACCGGCGCACCGGACGCGCGCCGCCGCGTCGCACGAGCTAGCCGCCCTCCTCGCTGCTCGTGTCCTGTTCGTCTCGCGCCCCTCGCGGCCGCCGGACGAGCGGAGGTTTCCCATCCGAATGTCGATCACTCTCGCGCGCCGTCTGGGCGCGTTCACGCTGCTGTTCGCGATCGCAACCGCGATCGGCTACGCCGCCATCGGCCGGCACGCGGTGCGCTGGAGCGCCCCGCTGCAGGCGTTGATCCCCGACCCCGTCAGCATCTTTCACCGCAGCATGCTGCGCGTGCTCGTCGTCGGGCTCGACTACGACTACGACCGGCTCGATCAAGAGACGTCTGCGCATTCACGCAGCGACATCATCATGGCCGTCGGCTTGGATCTGGTGAACCATCGCGTCAACGAGCTCTCGGTTCCGCGCGACATGGTCGCGACGATGCCCGACGGTCGACGCGCGAAGATCAACGCGGCGCAATCCGACGGCGGGATCGTCGAGTCGCAGAGCGTGGTCGCGAATTGGCTGGGCATCCCGAGCTTCGATCGCTACGTCGTCCTGCGCATCGACACGACGAAGGATCTCATCGACGCACTCGGCGGCGTCGATCTCGACGTCGAGAACTCGCTCGCGTTGCGCCACGCCGGCCGCAACGGCCCCATCGACTACGACGATTCGTGGGGCCATCTGCACGTGCACCTCACGCCCGGCGTGCAGCACCTGACCGGTGCGCAAGCCGTCGGCTACGCGCGCTTCCGCCACGATTGGTGCAGCGATCCGTGCCGCATCATGCGCCAGCAGCAAGTGATTCGCGCGATCCTCGCCAAATTGCGCGACGACAAGCTCGCGACGATGACGCATGCGGCGGCGCTGGTCGCGGTGATGCACAAGGACGTCGACACGAATCTCTCGCTGGGCGAAGAGCTGAGCTTGGTCAACGCGTTCCGCGGACTCGATCCCAAGCACTTCGTGAGCGCGCAGGTGCCGTATGTCGGCGATGTCGACTTGCCGGGCGAGGGAGACAGCATCCTCCCCGACCAGACGGCGAAGGCTCGCCTCGTTCGCACCATGTTATTGGTCGATCCGATGCCCACCAACGCATCAGCGGCAACTGTCAAGACTTGACCGCTGGGTATACGATGGCGGAGCGGACGACGACTGCGACGGCTCGCGTAGTTCCACGGTGGTGGACCAACGTCGAAACCTAGGGAGCATCAGCTCCGGATACGACCGGTATACCGATCGCGTGCGATTGGTATCTGGGCGCCCGGGCCGCACCCACCTGCTACGGGCAGGTCTCTACCTGGCTCCAGACGGCCCTTGCGGTCTCGTCCCCTCTTACCGCCCCGCCGCCGTGCGCACCGCCAACTGGTGCGACGCGGCAGCGTCGCGGAGCCCCGCGATCGCGTCCTGGGCGGGCTCCCACGGCGCCTCGGCCACGGGCAGCTCCAGCACGACCCACGATCCGCCGGCCGCCTCGACGACCGCAGCGGGGTCGTCGTCCGCCCTCGCCGTCACGGCCGGCAGCGGTCCCCGTGCTGCCCCCTCCGCGGGGCTGAGCGCTGCCGGGCACGCCCGCAGCCAGGCGCTGTCGACGTCCTTGAGCAGGTGACGGACCTCGGCCAGGTCGGCGCCGAGTGTCGCCGGTGCCGGCGGGACCAACACGGTGACGTTGGCCGCCTTGGCGGCCTTGGCGACCGCCTTTGCGACCAGGACGGTGGCCGCGAACGTGGCCGGGGGCACCGGCCCGGGCGGCGGCAGGGCCGTACGGACGACCAGTGCGCCAAACCGCTGGGCGAGCTGCAAGAGTGCCTGGCGCGTCTCGACCGGGGTCCCCGGGTCGAGCAGTCCCGGCGCGTCCAGGCCGAACGGCACGATCCCCAGGTCGACCGCAACCTTGCGCACCTGCGCGACGTAGTCGGCATCGGTGCGTGGAAAATCGCCGGCCGCCACCAACACGCCGTCGACGGCCAGGCCGTTCGCGCAGCGCTCGATCCACTCGAGCTGGGTGAGTGCGGCCGTCGCCAGCGGTCGGCGAAACGACGAGCTCGAAAGAGCGAGACGCATCGCCGACGCCTTCACCGAAAGTCCGCCACGACCATCGTGCCATCATGAACGAACGCCAAACGCTCGCCAACCTCGTCCCGCTCGCCGCCGTCGTCATCGCGCTGGCGGAGTATCTCCTCGACCACACGGTCCCGCGCTACACCAGCCCCTGGTTCTGGATCGCGCTGGTCGCGACGGTCGGGTTGCTGGTCCTGGTGCAGGTCCTGCGCTTCACCGGGACCCGCCGCACCCCGGCGGCGAAGCCCGACTATTCCGCCACCACACTGATCCGCCGCCGCTCCGACGGCGACGACCGAGGATAGATCGCCACCGATGGAGTTGCTGGAGCCGCTGACGC
>JBEKAU010000201.1:0-5505 GCA_050015755.1 Vulcanimicrobiaceae bacterium
TCCGGCAACGCAGAGGTCAAGCGTCGCGTCAGCTCTTCGGTCCCGCGGCCGGCGACCGAGGTCGCGGCGAGCGCGCACGCGATCTTCGCCGGCGCGATCGCCGCCGCGCGCGCACCCGCCTGCATCTCGATGACGTGGAAGTCGATCGCGTTGACCGCCAGCGTCGATTCGACCGCGTCGGCGTAGTGCGAGCGGGTCGTTCGCAGCAACTGCGCGGCGTTGGTGCCGAACTCTTCGGAGCGGCTCGCCTCGGCTTCGATCGAGCGTTCGACCGCGTCGAAGGCGGACGCCGTCGAACCGACGGCGGAGGCGATCGCACCGAGCGCATCGCGCGCGCCGGTGGCGGCCGCTTCGCCTTCGCGCACCGACGCGTCGGACGCCTCGGCCAGCTGCGCGGTCTTCTCGCCGCCACTGCGAACCGCACCGAGCAGCTTCTCCATTTCGGCGGTCGCCGAGCGCGTCGAGTCGGCGAGCTTGCGGATCTCGGCGGCGACGACTGCGAAGCCGCGGCCGTGCTCGCCCGCGCGCGCCGCTTCGATGGCGGCGTTGAGCGAGAGCAGGTTGGTGCGCTCCGACACCTCGCGCACGAAATCGACGATCTCGTCGATGCGGCCGAGCGCGGTGAGGAACTCGCCCATCGAGCTGCTGCCCGAGCGGGCCGCGCCGGCCAACGTCTCGACCGCACGCACCAACGCGTCGATCTCCGCGCCGGTCGCGGTGACGCGGTGCTCGGCGTCGCGTGCCTGCTTTGCCGCCTGGCGCACGCCGGTCAAGGCAGCGGCGAGCTCGTGCGCCGAGTCGGTCGCCACGTCGGCGATCTGTTGCACGGCGACCGCTTGGATCAGCGCGTTCTCGGCGATACGACCCGACGTCTGGCGCAGCCGTGCCGCGGCGCCCTGTAATTTTCCCGAGACCGTGACCTGGTCCACGCGATCCTCTTGGGAGGGGGAAAGCAATCTCCTCCGGACGCCGAACACCCTTGCCGACAATGTACACGGTGCGCACACCGGCGGGACAGCCCCCGGCGATCCCGGCCTCCGACTACGTTCAGTCCCTTGCCAAAGGGCTCGCGGTCATCCGCGCCTTCGGCAACGCGCGGCGCGCCCTCTCGCTCTCCGAAGTCGCCGTCAGCACCGGCCTCACCCGCGCCGGCGCGCGCCGCCTGCTGCTCACCCTCGAGCACCTCGGCTACGTCGCGCTCGACGAGCGCCGCTTCCGGCCGACACCGAAGATCCTCGAGCTGGGCTTCTCCTACCTCGCCTCGCTCGACGTCTGGGACGCCGCACAGCCGTGCATCGAACAGCTCGTCGCAACGTTGGGGGAGACGTGCACCGCAAGCGTCCTCGACGGTGAAGACATCGTGTGCGTCCTGCGCGTCCCGACCGGCCGCATCATGAACGTCAACTTCGGCGTCGGCCGGCGCCTCCCGGCGAGCGTATGCGCGATGGGCCGCGTGTTGTTGGCGGGCCTCTCCGAGCCCGAGCGCGAGCGGTATTTCACGACGGCCCGGTTCCCCTCGTACACGACGCGAACGATCACCGACCCCGACCAACTGCGGCGGATCGTCGAGCAAGCCCGCGTCGACGACTACGCGCTGGTCGACGGCGAACTGGAGTTGGGGTTGCGTTCGCTCGCCATCCCGCTGCGCGACGCGCGCGAGCGCGCCGTCGCGGCGATCACGGTGTGCGTCCCCGAAGCGCGAGCGACCAAGGACGAGATGCTGGCGCGCGTCCTGCCCGCCATGCGCGAAGCCCGCGCCGGCATCGAAGCCGCAATCCGCCACCACGCCTGAGCGCGTCTAGCCGGCTTCGGCGACCCGCAAGATCGGCTTGATCGTCGTTCCGCGTTCGCTGTCCGCTGCCGCCTCGTTGATCGCGGCGAAGGGATAGAAGTGGACCAGCTTGTCGATTGGGAACCGACCTTGGACGAACAGGTCGACGAGTTGCGGGATGAAGATGTCGGGAATGCTGTCGCCCTCCACCACGCCGCGAATCGTCTTCCCGTTCTGCATCAGGTCCATGATGTCGACGACGAGTTGCGTGCCGGGCGCGGAGGCGCCGACAACGGCGCACACGCCACGGGGTCGTAACGCCTCGACGGCTTGCCGGACGACATCGGCGCGTGACGTCGAGTCCAGGGAAAACTCGACGCCACCGCCGGTCGCGGTGCGGATCGCTTCGACCGGATCCTCGGAGCGCGGATCGATCGTGAGCGTTGCACCAACCTCGCGCGCGAGGGCGAGGCGCTCGGGCACGACGTCGACGGCGACGATGGTCGTCGCGCCGGCAACGCGCGCTGCCATCACCGCACTCAAGCCAACGGCACCGGCCCCAAAGGCCGCAAAGCTCGCGCCGGCGCCGACTTTGAGCGCGTTCAGCACCGTGCCGGC
This sequence comes from Vulcanimicrobiaceae bacterium, assembly GCA_050015755.1. Lineage (GTDB taxonomy): Bacteria > Vulcanimicrobiota > Vulcanimicrobiia > Vulcanimicrobiales > Vulcanimicrobiaceae > Vulcanimicrobium. The sequence continues at coordinate 2,390 of JBEKAU010000201.1, forward strand.
CCCGGTCTGGAAGCCGCAGCCGAGGGGGCCGAGCAACTCGAGCGGGGCATCGCGACGGACCTTCACGACGCCACGTTGACCGACGATCGCATACGTGGCGAACGACGACTGACCGAAGAACCGGTCTTGGAGCGCACTGCCGTCGGCGGCGCTCAACGCGTGTGATCCGTCCAGGCGCGCGCCCGCGAAGTTGAGCGCGTTGAAGTTCTCGCACGCCGCCGCGACGCCGGTCTGGCATGCGCGGCAGGTCGCGCACGAAAGAAACGTCAGCACGACGTGGTCGCCCGGCTCGACCTTGGTGACCTGCTCGCCCACCGCTTCGACGATGCCGGCGCCTTCATGGCCGAGCACGATGGGAAGCGGCACCGGATACACCTGGTCGCGCACGACCATGTCCGTGTGGCACATGCCGCTCGCGACGATCCGGACCAGAACCTCGTCCGCGCGCGGAGCCGCGAGCGAGATGGCCTCCAGGATGAACGGGCCACCAGCGGCACGCACGATGGCCGCCTTAACAGCGGCAGCGCTCGGCGACGACATGACGTTACTCTCCTGAAGGCTCGCGTTTGGGAAGACGCAGCTCATAGCCCACCGGCAAGAACTGCCACCCGAAGCGACTGGAAAGCCCACCCCAGATGCCGCGCGGGAAGAACAGCGAGAACAGAACGGCAGAGGCACCCAGGCCGACCAAATACCAGGCGCCGCTCCCACCGAACAACGTCTCGACGCAGAAGAAAATGATCGCGCCGATGATCGGGCCTTCGAACGTGCCCAGGCCCCCGACGAGCGTCATGAAGATCATGTACGCCGTCCACTGCACGCTGAAGTAGGTGTGCGGCTGGAAACTGATGAGCGTCGAGAGGGTCATCGTGCCGGCCGCTGCGCAGCCGAGCGCCGCGAGGACGAAGATGATCTGCTTGGTCGCGAAGACCCGCACGCCGACCGATGCGGCAGCCTCCTCGTCATCGCGGATCGCCTGAATTGCGACGCCGCGTCGACTGCGCAGCAGAACGAACACCAAGCCGACGAGGAATATCGTCATACCGTACGCCAGCCAATAGTTGTCGGCGCGGCGCATGTCCGGCGGAAACGCCGAGATCGCGATCAGCGAAAAACCGGTCTCTCCGTTGATGAGCCCGTCGAGGTTCACGAGCAAGTGACCGAGCTCGGCCAGCACCCACATGCCGATCGCGAACTCGCCGCCACGCAGCCGCAGCACCGGCCACGAGAGCGGGACCGCGAGCAGTCCGATGAGCACGGGAGCCGCGACGAGGGCCAGATAGACCGGTACGCCTGCGTGCGAGAGACGAATGGCCGCATACGCGCCAAGACCGAAGAACAGCTGTTGCCCGACGGACACCAGACCGCCGTATCCGGCGAGCGCATTCCACATCGCGGCGAGCAGCACGTAGATGAACAGCGTCGTGAAACGGTCCGTCCAATACGGACCCAAAAACGTCGGACCGAGCGCGAGGACGACGAGCAGCACGCCGAGCGTCGCCATCGAGAAAACGGCGGAGCGACTCCAGCGATCGACCTTGATGGAGGCGCCGGCGGTCACGCGGCGCTCCGACGGGGCGCGCGAGACGGCCCGCGCTCTCGCGCGGAGATATACAGTCGGATCGCCAGGACGGCCAAGAACACGAGGTGGCCGCCGATGAGGAACCCTTGCGGCGCGACCTGTGCACCGAGATTTTGTCCGACGCCCAAGACGATACCGCCCAGAAGCGTGCCCCACAACGAACCCGTGCCGCCGATGACGACCGCCTCGAAGGCGAAGATCAACTGCGTCGAACCGGTATACGGGTCGAACGTTCCGCGCAGGCCCAAGAATGCACCCGCAACGGCGACGGTCGCGAGCGCAATGGCCGCGGCTGCGGCATAGACTGCGCGGCTGTCGATACCGACGAGCTCCGCCGTGTCTGCGTCCTGCGCGGTCGCCCGAATCGCGCGTCCGAGACGTGACCGCTGAAGGAACAGCTGTAAGCCACCGAGCAGCGCGACCGCCAGCACAAACGTCAGCAGGGAGAGCTGCCCGACGGCCAGGTTGCCGATGCTCCAACTCGCATAGGCCAAATCGCCGATGTTCGCCCCCAGGGAACGCGTGTCGGCACCATAGCCTTTGAAGAGCAGATTGTCGATCACGATCGCGAGACCGAAGGTGCTGAGCAGCGGCGTCAGCTCACCGTACCGCAGGCTGCGCTCAATGATACCGCGCTGAAGCAGCACACCGATGATCGCCATGACGGGAATCACGATCAGGAGTGCGACGAACGGCGAGAGACCCCACTGGGTCGCTACCGTGAGCACGAGAAAGGCCGCCAGCACCGCCAAGCTGCCGTGTGCGAGATTGATGATCCGCATGACGCCGAACATGAAGGAGAGGCCGCAGGCCAGGAGAGCGTAGTATCCGCCCAGCAGGACGCCTTGCACGACTTGGTTGAGCCAGATCATTGCTCGCGCTCCGCGGGCACGCTCTGCCGTAGGCCGAAGTACGCCTCGGTGACCTGTTCCCGGGTCAGGTCAGCGGCGTCGCCCGCGAGCACGATGCGGCCCTCCAGCATGCAGACGACGCGTTTGGCGACGCGCAACGTACGGGTGAGGTCTTGCTCGACCAAGATGATCGTCGCGCCCGCGGCGATGACGGTGTGCAGTGATTCGTACAGCTGGGTCACGGCGATCGGCGAGAGGCCCAGGGAGATTTCGTCGATCAGGAGCAGCCGTGGGTTGGTCATCAATGCGCGCGCGATCGCGGCGGCTTGCTGCTGACCGCCCGAGAGCGAGCCGCTGCGCTGCTTCACGTGCGAGGCGAGCATGGGAAACGCTTCGAGGACGGTGGACCGGTTCCAGTATCCCGCACGCGCCCCCGCCCCAGCCACGGACAGGTTCTCCTCGACGGTCAGGTCATTGAAGAGCCGCCGTCCTTCGGGCACGAGCGTGATGCCCCGGCGAACGCGGCGATGCGCACGCTCCGTGCCCAGGTCGTGCCCGTCGAAGACGATACGACCGTACGAGAGTCGGTGAGCGCCCGCGATCGCTCGCAGCAAGGTCGTCTTACCTGCACCATTGGCTCCGACCAGAGCAAAGATCTCGCCTTCCTCGACCGTCAACGAGAC
>JBEKAU010000202.1:0-5498 GCA_050015755.1 Vulcanimicrobiaceae bacterium
GTGATCGCGCCGGCGTCGTCGAGATAGATGGGCAGCTCGTGCAGCACGCCCATCGCATTGCCGATCTTCTCCCAATCGCGATCGGCGATCGCGCCGCGGCGCAGCTTCGAGGCATCGAGCCGCGCTTCGGACGAGAGCAGTCGCTCGACCAGCTCCTGCTTCGTCATCTCGAGCGAGAAGACGGCGACCGGCTTGCGTTCGTCCTTGGCCGCGTGAACCGCCATGTTGAGCGCGAGCGAGGTCTTGCCCATCGCCGGACGCGCGGCGAGGATGACCAGGTTGCCGGGCTGCCAGCCGGCCGTGTAGTCGTCGATGTCGCGGAAGCCGCTGGTGACGCCGGTGCGGTCGCCCTTCTGTTCGTGGCGCTGCTCGAGTGATTGGAACACACCGAGCAGCAGCGAGGGCACCGACGAGAACTGGTTGTGCGCGCTGCGGTTGCCGACTTCGTAGACGGTCTGTTCGGCCTGATCGATCGCGCCCGGCACGTCGTGCTCGGACTCGAAGCCCAGGCTGGTGATCTGCGTACCGGCGTGGATCAGCGAGCGCAGCGCGGCCTTCTCGCGCACGATGCGCGCGTAGTACTCGGCCGATGCCGCGGTCGGCACCGTATCCATCAGCGAGCCGAGATACGCAAGACCGCCGACTTTGTCGAGCATCCCGCGCCCGCGCAGCTCTTCGGCCAGCGCGACCTTGTCGAGCGGCTCGCCGCGTTCGTAGAGCGCGTAGAGCGCGAGGAAGATCGCCTCGTGCAGCGAGGCGTAGAAATCCGAGGGCTGGACGATCTCGCTGACCGTCGCCATCATCTCCTTGTCGACCAGGATCGAGCCGAGCAGCGCCATCTCCGCCTCGAGGTTGTTGGGCGGGATGCGGTCGATGGCGCTCGAGATCGGGGCGACGTTCATCGCGTGCGCCTCGCGCGGGCACGCGTGCGGAGTGCTGCCGGCGGTGCCGGGACGCGCACGCCGAGCGCGCCGAGCGCGGCGAAGACATCGCGGACGGGAACGATCTCGATCCCGTCGGGCGCGCTCTCGAGCTCGCGCGCGTTCTCGGCCGGCAGGATCATCGCGCGCATCCCCGCCTGACGCGCGGCGTAGAGCTTCTCGACGACGCCACCGACGGCGCGCACGCTGCCGGCCAGCGAGACCTCGCCGGTCACGGCGACGTCCTGCGGCAGCTTCGTCTTGGTCAGCGCGCTGTAGAGGGCGAGAAAGAACGCCAGGCCCGCCGACGGGCCGTCGATATTGCCGCCGCCGACGACGTTGACGTGCAGATCCCACTCGGCGGGATCGATCCCCGCGACCGCGCGCACGACGGCGGCGGCGGTGAAGACGGCGTCGCGCGCCATCGAGCCGGCGGTATCGTTGAAGCGCACGCCGCCCTTGTGCTGCTCGCGGGCCGGGAACGCGGCCGCCTCGATCTCGATGATCGAGCCGACGTATTGCAGCACACCCAGGCCGTGCGCCTTGCCGATTTCCTTGCCGCGCCGCGCATGCACCGAGGTATGCTGCACGATGCGGCCGGCTTGCACGACCTCGAGCACGTCCTGCTCGCGCACCACCGCGCTGCGGCCGTCGGACGCGCGTTCGAGCGCGTGGCCGTAGGCGTCGGCGAGGATCTGCACGGCCTTGCGGCCTTCGATCGTGTACGAGGCGATCATCGCCGGAACACGCTGCACGACCCGCGCGCCGAGTCGGCTGGCGGCCTCGCGCACGATGCGCGCGACCTGCGCGCCGGTGAGCGGCTCGAAGTAGACGGCGGCGCAACGCGAACGAATCGCGGCGTCGATCGCTTCGGGATCGCGCGTCGTCGCACCGATCAAGACGAACTCGGCCGGGGCGCCGTCGCGGAAAAGCTTCTTGACGTAGGCCGGCACGTTGGGGTCGTGCTCGTCGTAGTACGAGGACTCGAAGGTGACGCGCTTGTCTTCGAGCACCTTGAGCAACCGCGTCTGCATGGCCGGGTCCATCTCACCGATCTCGTCGATGAACAACACGCCCCCGTGCGCTTTCGTCACTAATCCCAGTTTCGGCTCGGGGACGCCGCCATCCGCAAAATCCCGGCGCGCGCCCTGATAAATGGGATCGTGGACACTGCCGAGCAGCGGGTTCGTGGTCTCGCGGTGGTCCCAGCGCAGCGTCGTCCCGGCCGCCTCGACGAACGGCGCGTCGGCGGCGAATGGCGCGTGCGGACGCGCTTTGGCCACCTCGAGCGCGAGGCGCGCCACGGTCGTCTTGCCGACGCCGGGCGGGCCGTAGAGGATGACGTGCTGCGGGTAGGGCGAGGCGAGCTTCGCCAGCAGCGCTTTGATCGCGGCCTCTTGGCCGACGACCTCGGCCAGCGAGGTCGGGCGCAGCACGTCGAGCGCGGCGCGCGCGAGTTTGCGGCCCTCGAGCCGTTCCAGCTCGGCCAGCCGCTGCTCGGTGGCGGGCGTCTCGGGGCCGGCCTGCTCGCGCAGCGCCTCGAGCCGCAGCTCCTTGAGGTACTCCTGATGGCGCTCGACCATCTTGGTGTTGATGCGCGCTTCGATCGCATCGCCGACGGTGCGCTGCGCGACCAGGTCGGCGAGCTCGTCCTCGATCTGCGCGACGACGGACTTGTATTGCGCCTTGGTGGGGCGCGTGTCGAGCGTCGGGTCTTCGAAGACCAAACGCTGGAGCGCTAGCAGGCGATCGGGGATCGCCTGCGAGCGCATCTCTTTGAGCGTTCCGAGCTTCCCGGCGCGCATGACGACCTTCTCGGTCCCCAGCGCATCGGTGAGGACGTCGTAGAGCGCCGCGATCTCGCGACGCAGCTTCTCGTCCGCGCTCCGGCGCACGCTATTTCAGCGCGACGACCTGGATCGCGGACTTGGCGACGACGTTGTTGCCCAGACGGATCTCGACCGGGTAGGTTCCCAGGGCCTTGATGCCGTCTTTCATCTCGATCTTGTGACGATCGATGCTGACGCCGAGCTGTTCGCTGATCGCGTCCGCGACGTTCGCGTTCGTGACCGTGCCGAACAGACGCCCGTTGCCGCCGGCCTTCGCCGCGACGCGCAGGGTCATGCCCTCGAGTTGCGTGGCGACGTCCTGTGCATTGGCGACTTCTTCAGCCTGCTTGCGCTTTTTGGCGTTCTGCTGCTGCTCGAGCTGCTTGATCGCGCCCGGCGTCGCCGGCACGGCGAGCCGCTGCGGCAGCAGGTAGTTGTTGGCGTAGCCGTCCTTGACGTCCAGCACCGCGCCGCGCGCGCCAACCGACTTGATGTCGCTGGTGAGAATGACCTTCACGAACGCGACTCCTACTGAACCACGAAGGGCAGCAGCGCGATGATGCGCGCGCGCTTCACGGCGGTCGTCAGCGCACGCTGGTGCGAGGCGCAGTTGCCGGAGATGCGACGCGGCAGAATCTTCCCGCGCTCGCTGATGTATTTGCGCAGGCGCGTGGTGTCTTTATAGTCGAGGTCGTCGGTCCGCTCGACGCAGAACGTGCAGACCTTGCGCTTGGGCCGGCGATCTTTCTTCGCGGCCGCACGCTTGCCTTTAGGAGGAGGCATGGATTGATGAGCCTTTCGGTGATGTAGGTGGGTATGGCCGGGACGGACCTGGCCCTACATACGTGACGCCCGAGAGCGTCACGACCCACCGCGACCCGATCGAAGGACGGGGGCGGGGGGAACCGTCCTACTATACCGCCTCGAGGCTCCGGGCGCTAGGGGGACCCGGGCGCTCGGCGGGGTGGTCGCCGTCTCTCCGAGCGGGAAGAGCCCCGAATGGACTACCGCAAGAAGTTCCGGGTCGAGCCCGGCGAGCGGGTCAAACTCGCCGATGTCGACCCCGGCCAGACCGGCAAACACCTCACCGAGGACGAGGCCGGCTCCCACATGGCGGCCGACGGCAAGCACCTCGCCACGCTGCAGGGGCGCCTGTGGGCCGAGCACGAGCGCTCGGTGCTGATCGTCCTGCAGGCGATGGATGCGGGCGGCAAGGACGGGACGGTCAAGCACGTCTTCGCCTCGATCGACCCCGCCGGCGTCTCCGTCCATTCGTTCAAGGTCCCGACCCCCGTGGAGCACGCCCACGACTTCCTCTGGCGCGAACACCGGGTCACGCCCGGCGCCGGCGAGATCGCGATCTTCAACCGCTCCTATTATGAAGCGGTGCTGGTCGAGCGCGTCCACGACCTGGTCCCCAAGAAGGTCTGGTCGAAGCGCTACGAGCGGATCAACGAGTTCGAGAAACTGCTCGTCCAGAGCGGCACCGTGATCCTCAAGTTCTTCCTGCACATCAGTGCCGACGAACAGCTGCGCCGTTTCGGCGCGCGGCTCGACGATCCCGAGAAACAGTGGAAGATCAGCGAGGCCGACTACGCCGAGCGCGAGCGCTGGGACGACTATCAAGATGCCTACGCGGAGCTACTCGAACGGTGCAGCACCGAGCACGCACCGTGGTACATCATCCCGGCGAACCACAAGTGGTTTCGCACCCTCGCCGTCGCGCGCATCTTGGTCGACACCCTCGAAGAGATGGATCCGCAGTATCCCAAGCCGTCGGTCGACCTCGACGCGATCCGGCACCGGTATCACGCCGCCGAAGCGGCGTCGGACTAACTCGCGGCGGGGAACTCTTCGAGCAAGGCGTAGAGTTCGTGGTCCTCGGCGTCAATGCGTGACACCACGACTTCGAGCAGGTCGCGCGCTTCGGTCGGGAATCGCGCGCGATCGCCTTCGATTGCACCGTAGGCCTTCCACGACTCGTAAAAGGCGCTGAAGCGGCGCGCGAGCGAGCCGAGCGAATCGTGATACCGGCGTGCAACAACTCGTACCGCGGGATCGGGATACGACATCAGCCGCGGGTACAGCGAGTCCTGCGCGGTCGCGAAGTGGATGGTGACCGTCGAGGCGAGGCGCGAAAGCGCGACGCGCAGCTCGGAGGCTCCCAATTCGCCGTACATGCCGTCCATCAAGGCCTTGGCCTGACGTCGAATCATGGCGTGTTGCTGGCGATAGATGAGGGTGTGCATATCGTCTCTCTCCTCACCCTCGGAAGGTACTGTAGCAAAGGGAGGACGGCGTCACAACAACGATTCGCAAGCGGACCGTTAAGGCTACGCGAGGTCATCGTAAACCCGGTCGTCAGGGCGACTTGATGGCCGCGCGCACCGCGCGTTCGCGCAGCGGATCGGGCAACACCGCGAGCACGCTGGCCGCGCGCGCGGAACCGCCCAGCAGGTACTTCGCGCGCGGCTTGGACGCGGTGAGCGCGTGCAGGATCGCCGCGCTGACCCGCTCGACCGGCATCCCGTTGCGCTCCTCGCCCTCGATCATCGCGAAGAGCTGCTCGAGCTGCGGACCGTAGCGCTCGCGCGCGATCGGCGGCAGCGCATCTTCGAGCGCGCGACGCGACGCCCGGCCCTTCTCCCAAATCGGCGTCTTCACCGAACCCGGCTCGATCAGCGATACGACGACGCCGGCCGGACGCAACTCGATGCGCAGCGCGTCGGCAAACGCGCGCAGCGCGAAC
>JBEKAU010000203.1:0-5479 GCA_050015755.1 Vulcanimicrobiaceae bacterium
CGGCAAGACGATCCCCGAGGCGTTCATGGTGCATTTCCGGCTGCAGCGCGCCTGCGAGATCCAGGTCGAGACCAGCGTCATCGATGCCGGCATTCCGATCCCGCCGGCCATCCTGGCGATCTCGAAGGAGGTCTCCGGCGATCCGAACCTCGCCAAACAGATCTTCGACGCGATGGTGCGCGAAGTCGATAAGATCGACGACTCCTACAAGAACTGATCGCGTCCCGGCGGCGCGTTCAGGTCGAGCAGCGGCCCGATCGGAACGATGCGGTTCGGGTTGATCTCGTCGTGCGTCATGTAGTAGTGGCGCTTGATGTGATCGAAGTTCACCGTCTCGGCGATGCCGTCGCGCTGATAGAGATCGCGGACGTAGCCCGAGAGGTGCGGGTAGTCGGCGATGCGCCGCAGGTTGCACTTGAAGTGTCCGACGTAGACCGGATCGAAGCGAATCAGGGTCACGAACAGGCGCCAATCGGTCTCGACCGGACGCGGCCCGAACAGATAGCGCCGGTCGGCCAGACGCGCGTCGAGCGCATCGAGTGACTCGAAGATGCGATACGCGGCGTCTTCGTAGGCGGCTTGCGAGGTGGCAAAGCCCGCTTCGTAGACGCCATTGTTGATGGTCTCGTAGATCGCGGCGTTGAGCGCGTCGATCTCGGGCCGCAGCGCCGTCGGGTAGAGGTCGAGCGAGGCGTCACCGAGCGCGTTGAACTGCGTCTCGAACATCCGCATGATGTCGTCGTCCGAGTTGCTGATGATGCGTTTGGTGACCGTGTCCCAGAGCACCGGGACGGTCACGCGTCCGTGATAGCGCGGATCGGTAGCCTGGTAAGCCTGCGCGAGATACGTGAAGCCGTTGATCGGATCGTTCGGCGAGGCGCCGGGCACATTGCGAAACGCCCAGCCCATCTCGTCGCGGATCGGATCGACGATCGTCATCCCGATCGCGTTCTCGAGGCGCTTGAGTTTGCGCACGATGATCGTGCGGTGCGCCCACGGACAGGCGAGTGAGACATAGAGGTGATAGCGGCCGGCGACGGCCGGAAAGCCGCTCGCGCCGTCGGCGGTGACCCAGTCACGGAACGCGTCGTCCTGACGGACGAAGCGTCCGTCCTCCGCTTGCTCGTGCGGGAACTGCGGCGTGACGGTCATCGGCGGGTCCTCCGGGCGCGGCAGATGTCGCGGATGCGACCCCTACCGCGCCCCGGGACGCGGTTCCCCCTTAGCGCAGGTCGACTTCGTTGGCTTCGAAGCGCCCGTCGGGGCGCCAGAAGCCCAACACACGTACCGGCATGCCACGACTCAAGGTGGCGCCGGTCGGGTTGATGACGGTGCCGTCGTGCTCGACGATCTGCACGCCGTCGAAGAAGGCGAAGTGGTACGGCTGGGCCCAGGCGATGCGGCCGTCGACCTGGTGTGCTCCCTTGAAGCCGAGCGGTTGGGCAAAGGCGGCCGTCGGAAGCGCGATCAGCGCGAGCGCGGCGGCGGTGCGGAGGAAGAGTGCTTTCATCGGATGAGTGCTCCTTGACCGCGCGGCCGAGATTCGGAAGGATGCCGCGCTGAAAGAAAAACGCGCACTCGCGTGCGCGTCTCCTGAGTGTCCGATGAAAAAACGAGCGGTGGTCAGGTCGCGTAACTGGGGTCGGTGCGGTCGAGCAGACGGCGCATCCCGCCCCATGCGAGGCGCGCGACCGGTCCCGTTCCACCGCTGCCGGCCTGACGGCGCACAACCTCTTGGACCGCGTCGGACGGCCAGTGCAGCGCGCCGCCGCCGGCGAGCACGGCGATCTGCGTCGCGCACGCGCGTTCGAAGAAATACATCGTCAGGAACGCTTCGGGGATCGACGGACCGACGGTGAGCGTGCCGTGGTTGCGCAGCAGCAGCACGTTCTTCTCGCCCAGATCGGCGACCAGGCGCGGGCGCTCGTCGTGATCGAGTGCGATGCCTTCGTACTCGTGGGTCGCGATCCGACCGTTGAGGATCATCGCCGTCTGGTTGATCGGCAAAAGGCCGCTTTCCTGACACGACACCGCCACGCCGGCCACGGTGTGCAGGTGCAGCACGCACTGCGCATCTTCGCGTGCGTCGTGGATCGCACTATGGATCGTGAAGCCGGCCGGGTTGACCGGGAAGTCCGTCGGTTCGACGACCGTGCCGTCGAGATCGACCTTGACCAGACTCGAGGCGGTGATCTCCGAGAAGAGCATCCCGTAGGGATTGATCAGGAAGCGGTGCTCGGGTCCCGGCAAGCGCGCCGAGATGTGGGTGAAGATCAGATCGTCCCAACCGTAGTGCGCGACCAGGCGGTACGCGGCGGCAAGGTCGACGCGGATCGCCCACTCCTCGGGACTCCAGCGTTCACGGGGACCGGTCGCGGTAGGGGCGGGCGTGACAAGGGCGGTCATCGCAATCCTCCTCGGTGTGAAAATCCGTTTCGCCGGATGCCTTCCGAAACCCAGCGGATCGGGCGAAGCCCGAACGCGACGGGTTCAGCTTGCTGAACCCACTAAATTGTCCTGGAGGAGCGGGATCGCGTCGAGTTCGCGCATGATGCGGGCGAAGTCGCCGAAGGTGAGGGCCTGGTCGGCGTCACTCCGGGCCTCGCTCGGATTGGGGTGCACCTCGACGAGCAAACCGTGGGCGCCGACCGCCTTCGCGGCCCGGCAGAGCGGTCCGATCCAGCGCCGCACGCCCACGCCGTGCGAGGGGTCGATCATGACCGGCAAGTGGGTGCGCTCGCGCAGCACCGGCACCGCCGAGAGGTCGAGTGTGTTGCGGGTCGCCGTCTCGAAAGTGCGAATGCCGCGCTCGCACAGGATGACGTTGGGGTTGCCCTCGGCCAGGATGTACTCGGCGGCCGAGAGGAGCTCGTCGATCGTCGCCGCCATCCCGCGCTTGAGCAGCACCGGCCGTTCGGTACGGCCGACCGCGCGCAGCAGGTCGAAGTTCTGCATGTTGCGCGCGCCGACTTGGAGCAGATCGACCGACTGCGCCATCCGCTCGACCTGGTCGATGCTCATCACTTCGCTGACGATCGGCAGGCCGACGGAACGACCCGCCTCGGCCAGCAGCGCGACGCCTTCGAATCCGAGTCCTTGGAACGCGTACGGTGAAGTGCGCGGCTTGAACGCGCCGCCGCGCAGCATGACCGCACCGGACGCGGCGACGGCCTCGGCGGTCGCCAGCATTTGTTCGCGCGACTCGACGCTGCACGGACCACCGACGACGACGAAGTGGCCGTCGCCGACCACCACGTCGCCGACGACGACGCGGGCGCGGCCGTTGAGATCACGACGGGTCACCTTCGGCGTCGACGTCTTGGCCGGCGGCGGCGGCGCGACCGGCGGCGTATTGTCGATGACGACGGCCGGCGCGACCCGCACGCGCGGCGGCGCGGTCGCCGCGTCGTAACTGCCGATCACGTGCAACACGGACGTCACGCTGCGCAGCTCGCGCAGCGCGGCGTCGAAGCGCGGCTCGCCGGCGTCGCCGTCGACATCGGCGTAAAACGAGTACTGGTGCGTCGCGCCCAGGCGCGACTTCGAATCGAGCTTCGAGCAGTTCAGTCCGTGTTCGCCGAGTACCGAGAGCACGCGGCCGAGCGCACCCGGTTCGTCGGCGACGCCGAACACGATCGAGGTCTTGCGATTGGTGAAGTGCTCGGCCGGCTCGAAGTCGGCGGCCGGTCCACGCGCGTTGCGCGCGCGGAAGAGGATGAAGCGAGTGAAGTTGTCGGGGTGGTCGGCGATCGTCGTGGCCAACTCGACCAGGCCGAAGCGCTGCGCGGCCGCGGCCGACGCGATCGCGCCGCGCGTCGGATCAGCGGCAGCGGCGACGTCACGCGCGGCGACCCCAGTGTCGGGGACGGGGATTCGCCGCACGTCGGGCAGCGTCGCGAGAAACCGCCCGCACTCAGCCAGGACGACCGGGTGCGAATCGATTTCGCGCAACCCCTCGAGCGTGGCGCCGGGGACGGCCAGCAGCTTGTGGTCCATCCGCCAGGTGATCTCGGCGAGGAGATCCAGCTCGTATTCGGCCAGGACGTCGTAGCCTTCGCGGATCGTTCCCGCGATCGCGTTGTCGACCGGCAGCAGGCCGACGTCCGCCCGGCCGGAGAGGACGGCATGGGCGACACCGCGGTACGTCGGCTGGCCTTGGGGGGCGAACGTCACCCCGCGCCGGGTCGCGTACGCTTCCAAGACCGCATGTGAGTACGAGCCCTCGATCCCCTCGAAGGCCGCGGTCATCGTCAGGGTCGGGGTGCCGCTCGGGTCGGGCAGCGTCTGGGCGTCCATCAGGCTCTCCGGTTGAAGTAAAAAGAGCCCCTCGCGCTGGCGAGGGGCTCTGCAAGTTCGCGTCCCGTCGGGACTCGACTACACAGGCTCTCCGCGCCGCGGCGCTTGCCGAGCGTAAAAATACCAGTAGCCAAAGGTCGAGACGGTCATGTGTCCCGTTTCGTATCATGGGGAGCACACGCCGTCAATGGGGCGCGGATGAAAGCGGGCTTACGGAACCCGCGCCGCGCGCGCTGGTACGATGGCAGGGGAGAACGGCCCGCCGCCGGCCCTCCAGAGGAGCACACCACGATGATCCCGCGTTTTCGCCTGCCGCGCCTGGTCGGCACCGTCCTGGCCGCCCTGGCCCTCGCGCTCGTCGCCCGCGCCTGGTTGCCGCTGCCCGCGGCTGCCGACGCCCCGCCCCCGGCCGGGACCGAGCGCGCGGTCTTTGCCGGTGGCTGCTTCTGGGGGATGGAACTGGTGTTCGGTTCGCTGCGCGGCGTCGTGCGGGCGACCCCAGGGTTCTCCGGCGGCAGCGCGGCCACCGCGCACTACGAGATCGTCAGTACCGGCACGACCCACCACGCCGAGTCGGTCGAGGTGATCTACGACCCGAAGGTCATCTCGTACGATCAGCTGCTGCAGGTGTACTTCCGCGTCGCGCACGACCCGACCGAGCTGAACCGCCAAGGCCCCGACGATGGGACGCAGTACCGCTCGACCGTCTTCTACGCCAATCCGGCGCAAGAGAACGCCGCCAAGGCGACGATCGCGCAGCTCACGGAGCAGCACGCCTTCGCGGCGCCGATCGTGACCACGCTCGAGCCGCTGCGCGCGTTCTACCCGGCCGAGGCGTACCATCTCCACTACGCGCTGCGGCACCCCGACGATCCGTACATCGTCGTCAACGATCTGCCGAAGCTGGCGCACCTCAAGCAGGCCTATCCGCAGCTGGTGAAGCCGCAGCAGGCGGCACTCGCTCGCTAGGCACGGGACCCCCTGTGCATGCGGTGGAGAAATCGGTGGGTGGCGCAGGTTTGACCAGCCGCCCTCCGCGGGCACTGGGGAGCCCCGCAGCGCGGTTCAAAACAGCCGCGGGTGACCGCCGCTGGCGATGATCTCGGCGCAGATGGCGCGGGCCTGGTCGACCTCCTCGCCGGACGCGCGCACGAAGAGCTTGCGCCAATACGCCTTGCCCGAC
>JBEKAU010000204.1:0-5460 GCA_050015755.1 Vulcanimicrobiaceae bacterium
CGCCGCGCGCGTCGACCGTCGCGCCGCACCTGGGTACGCCGGCCGATAACATCGCGTGGGCGCGCGTGAGCAACGATCTCATCGCACGCGTGTGCGCGCTCTTTCCCAAGCAGTTCATCGGCGTCTGCCAACTGCCGCCCAGTCAGGCGGGCGACATGCAGGACAGCATCCGCGAGCTCGAGCGCTGCGTCAACGAGCTGGGATTTGTCGGCGCGAACCTCAACCCCGATCCGTCGGGCGGATCGTTCTCGTCACCGCCGCTGTACGATCGTTCGTGGTACCCGCTCTACGAGAAGATGTGCGAGCTGGACGTGCCGGCGATGATTCACGTGAGCGGTGCGTGCAATCCCGCCTTTCACACCACCGGTTCGTACTACATCGCTGCCGACACGGTCGCGTTCATGCAATTCATCCAGGGCGACGTGTTCCGCGACTTTCCTTCGCTCCGGCTGATCGTCCCGCACGGCGGCGGCGCGGTGCCGTATCACTGGGGACGCTACCGCGGCATGGCGCAAGACATGAAACGTCCGCCGATCGAAACGCTGTTCGCGAACGTCTTCTTCGATACGTGCGTCTACCATCAGCCCGGCATCGATCTGCTCTTCGAGGTCGTTCCGCCCGAGAACATCCTGTTCGCCTCGGAGATGATCGGCGCGGTGCGCGGCATCGACGACCGCACCGGCCACTACTACGACGACACGAAACGTTACGTCGAAGCGCTCAAGCTGGACGCCACGACGCAACGGAAGATCTTCGAGGAGAACGCGTACCGCGTCTATCCGCGGCTCAAAGCGAAGCTCGCGTCGGGTTAGACGACGTGCGACTCGGCGACCTCGTGCATCTCGGGGTCGCCCAGGCCGTGCTGCAGGTACGACCGTGAGAGGTGGACGTACTCGGGGCCGGCGATCTCGATCCAGCGGACGGCCTCGCCTTCGAGCGCCTTCTTCACTTTGGCGGGCGCGCCGGCGGCGACGACGCGATCCGGGATGTCCGTGCCCGCGCTGACCACCGAGCCCGCGCCGATGAGGCTTTGCTCGCCGACGGTCGCGTGGTTGAGGATGACCGCATTGGAGCCGATCAGCGCGCCGCGCTTGATGCGGCAATCCTCGAGGACCGCGCAGTGGCCGATGGTGACGTCCTCTTCGAGGACGGTCTCGCAGTGCTCGCTGACGTGGATCACCGAGTTGTCCTGGACGTTGGAGCGGGCGCCGATGCGGATGGGACCGTTGTCGCCCCGGATCACCGTGCCGAACCAGATGGACGCTTCCTCGCCGATCTCGACGTCGCCGATCAGGACGGCGGTTGGGGCGACGAAGGCCGAGGCCGCCACCTTGGGGCGTTTTCCACGGTACTCGATGATCATGAGGCCCTGCTCTCCCACTCGTGCGGACGAATCCCTTTGAGCGATCATCGCCATCGCACCCCCTTGCGCGGGACCAAGGTGATCCCGCGCCCGCAGCCCGACCAACCTGACTACACGGCCGTGAACTACCGGTATGCGGGCGAGGTCGGCCACATCCACGAGGTCGTCGAGATCGGCGGGCGAGAGCTCGCCAAGGTGGGGTTCGACGATCGGAAGATCGTCTATTACTTCCTCGATGACCTCGAGCGCGAAGACGCCGCCGAGAAGCGGACGTTCCACGACCTGCCCGACCCCGGTGCTTGACGCGGCGATCGGCTTTCTGCTAGCGTCCTGCCCATGATCCGCAGCCGGGCGATGATGTCGATGTGTGCCATTCCGCGAGGGACGGTGTAGCTCGACGACGCCCGAGGGCGCTTCGATCAACAGACACCGGCCCTCGCCTCACGGCGGGGGCCGGTTCGTTTTTTCCACGGCACCTTGCGCTCGACGCATTCGTGAAGGAGACCCACGATGAGCAGCACCCTCGATCCGGCCGCGCCGCGCGGCTTCGATACCGTCGCCTTGCATGGCGGCCACGACGGCGACCCGACCACGCACGCGCGCGCCGTCCCGATCTACCAGACCACCTCGTATAATTTTGACGACACCGCGCACGCGGCGCGGCTGTTCGCGCTGCAAGAGTTCGGCAACATCTACACGCGGATCATGAATCCGACGACCGACGTCCTCGAGCAGCGCATCGCCGCGCTCGAAGGCGGCGTCGGCGCGTTGGGGGTTGCCAGCGGCCAGGCCGCGGTCATCTACAGCATTCTCAACATCGCGCGCGCCGGCGATCACATCGTCAGCGCGGCCTCGCTCTACGGGGGCACCTACAACGCGTTCGTGCACACCCTGCCGCGCTTCGGGATCGAGGTAACGCTGGTCGACGCGGCGGACCCGGCGGCATTCGCCAAAGCGATCCGGCCGACGACCAAGGCGATCTTCGCCGAGACGATCGGCAACCCGAAGGTCGACGTGCTCGACGTGCGCGCGATCGCCGACGTCGCGCACGCGGCGAAGATCCCGCTGCTGGTCGACAACACGCTCGCCACCCCGTACCTGCTGCGCCCGATCGAGCACGGCGCCGACATCGTCATTCACTCGGCGACCAAGTTCATCGGCGGCCACGGCACGACCATCGGCGGCGTGCTGGTCGACGGCGGGACGTTCGATTGGGCCGGCTCGGGCCGCTTCCCGGACTTGACCGAGCCCGACCCCTCGTATCACGGGGTGAAGTACGTCGAGGCGTTCGGCCCGGCCGCCTACATCCTCAAAGCGCGGGTCCAGCTGCTGCGCGACGTCGGCGCGGCGCTCTCACCGTTCAATGCGTTCTTGCTCATCCAAGGGCTCGAGACGCTGGCCCTGCGGATCGAGCGCCACAGCGCCAATGCGCTGCGGGTCGCGGAATTCTTGCAGTCGCACCCGAAGGTACGCTGGGTGCGCTATCCGGGATTGCCGGGCGATCCGGCCTACGCCAAGGCCCAGACGTACCTGCCCAAGGGGGCGGGGGCGATCGTGACGTTCGGCGTGACCGGCGGAGCCGAAGCGGCGCGCGCCCTGATCGACCGGCTGCAGCTCTTCTCGCTGCTCGCCAACGTCGGCGACGCCAAGTCGCTGGTCATCCATCCCGCCTCGACGACGCACCAGCAGCTCACCCCGGCCGATCAGATCGCCAGCGGCGTGAGCGAGGACCTCGTGCGCCTCTCGGTCGGGATCGAGGCGATCGACGACATCCTCGCCGACCTGCGCCAGGCACTCGAGGCGGCGTGACGCAGGCGGTAGACGTCGTCGAGCGCGACGTCGCAATCGGCGCGCTGGCACTGGCCTCGGGCACGACGCTGCCCGAGGTCGTCCAGCGTGTCACCCGCTACGGTGTCGAACCGGCAGCCGACGGTTCCAACGTCGTGCTCGTCCCGCACGCGCTGACCGGCAGTTCGCGGGTCTTCGAGTGGTGGGACGGGATCGTCGGTCCGGGCTCGTTGTTCGATCCGGCGCGGTGGGCGATCGTCGGGGTCAACACGCTGGGCGGCTGTTATGGCTCGACCGGGCCGACGACGCCGGCGCTCGACGGCAAACAATGGGGGCCGCGCTTTCCGGTCATCACCGTCGGCGACATCGTCGAGGCGCAGCGTCGTGCGCTCGCGCAGCTCGGCATCACGCGCCTCGGCGTCGTGATCGGCGGCTCGCTCGGCGGGTTCCAAGCACTGGAGTGGGCGCACGCCCACCGCGAGGACGTGGCGCATGCGATCGTCGTCGGCGCGTTCGATCACCTGCGCGCGCAGGGGATCGCGCAGAACGGCGCCGCGCGCGACGCGATCGCCCTCGACCCGGCGTTTCACAACGGCTGGTACGACGAACAGCCGGTCGCCGGACTCAAACTCGCGCGCGCGATCGCGACCCTCACCTACAAGTCGGAGCACCTCTTCGAGGAGCGCTTCGCCAATCGCCCCGATCGCAGCGGCGGCGATCCGTCCAAGCACCTCCACCATCGCTTCGACGTCGAGGGCTACCTCGATCATCAAGGCGAAGCGTTCGCCAAGCGTATCGACGCCAACAGTTACCGCACGCTCACGCGCGCGATGGACCTGTTCGACCTGCGCGGTCACGAACGGCCGGCGGGACCGACGCGGTTGACGTTCGTCGGGATCGCCGGCGACCAGCTGTATCCGCCCGAGCACGTGTGGTCGTGCACGGCGCGCTGGGCCGAAGCGGGTTGGGATGCGGCGTACCGGCATCTGCCGAGCGATCACGGTCACGACGCGTTCCTGGCCGAAGCGGGGACGCTCGCCGATCTCCTTCGCGCCGACGTGCATCCCCAGCGGATCCCAATCGAGGTGCAGACGTGATCACACGAGGCTTTTCCGGTCGCCGACCGCCGTCGAACACGGCGGGGCGCGTCCCGCCCGGGCAGCATCTGGTCGACGATTTTCCGGTGCTCTCGGCCGGCCCGACGCCGCGCATTGCGCCCGAGGCGTGGACGTTCACGCTCAAGGTCGGGCCGAAGCCGATCAAGACCTGGGATTGGACCACCTTCAACGCGCTGCCGAAGAAGACGGTCACGCGCGACATCCATTGTGTGACGACCTGGTCGAAGCTCGACACGCACTGGGTCGGTGTGCAGATCGACGACATCCTGGCCGACGCGCAGCTCACGCCGCCGACCGCCTTCGTGCTCGCGCACGCGTACGGCGGGTATTCGACGAACGTGCCGTGGGCTGATCTCACCGGCGAGAAAGCGATGATCGCGCTCGAATACGACGGTCAGCCGCTCGAGGCCGATCACGGCGGTCCGGCGCGGCTGCTCGTGCCGCACTTGTATTTCTGGAAATCCGCCAAGTGGGTCAACGGCTTGCAGTTCACCGAGCGCGACGAGGCCGGCTTCTGGGAGCTGCGCGGCTACAATATGTACGGGGATCCGTGGCGCGAGCAACGCTTCACCGGTGACTGACGCGCCGGCGGCCGCGGTGCAGCCGATTCCCTGGCAGAGCGCGCAGGTCGTCGAGATCGTCACGCAGACCGCGCGCATCAAGAGTTTCTTCCTCACGCTCACGCAGCCGTTCGATTTCGCCGCCGGTCAGCACGTCGACGTGCGGCTCACCGCACCCGACGGATACCGCGCGATGCGCAGTTATTCGATCGCCTCGGCACCCGACGATCGCACGCGAATCGAGCTGGCGATCGAACTGCTCGACGACGGCGAAGTCTCGCCGTTCTTTCACGACGTCGTCGCGATCGGCGACACCATCGAGCTGCGCGGTCCGCTCGGCGGTTATTTCCTGTGGCCACCCGGCGAGGCGGGGCCGCTGCTGCTGATCGGCGGCGGCTCGGGTCTGGTGCCGCTGATGGCGATGCTGCGTCATCGTCGTGCCGCCGGGCTGAGGTTGCCGGTGGTGCTCTTGCTCTCGTCGCGCACCTGGGACGAGGTGCTCTATCGCGACGAGCTGCTCGCGCTCGACGCGCGCCGCGACGGCTTCGAGCTCGTGCTCACCCTCACGCGCGAGCCGCCCCGGCGTCCCGGCGACTTCGGGCGCCGTGTCGACGCCGCGATGGTGCTCGTC
>JBEKAU010000205.1:0-925 GCA_050015755.1 Vulcanimicrobiaceae bacterium
CACCAGGTCGAGCAGCACCATCCCGGCCGGTCCGCCGAACGAGCACGCGAGCGCGACCCGGCCCGGGTGGTCGGCCAACGTCTTTGCGACGATCTCGGTGGCGCGCGCCGCCGCGGTCATGCCGGCACCGGCGCGAGTACCGCGCGCGTCGACCAGTCGCCGAAGGTCTCGCCGTCGCGCCGCTGGGCGCGGAACGCGACGAAGAGCGGCGCCAACAGCGCGGCGATCTCGCCACCACGTACGCCCTCGCGCCACGGCTGCGCCAGCCGCGTCGAGGCCGCCGCGCCGCCGAGATAGACCTGATAGCGGTCCAGGCTCTGCCCGACGATCCCGATCTCGGCGGTATACGGGCGCGCGCACCCGTTCGGGCAACCGGTCATGCGAATCGTGATCGGCTCGCCGTGCAGACCCGCGCTCGCGAGCTCGGCCTCGATCGCACCGAGCAGTGCCGGCGCGAAGCGCTCCGACTCCGCCAGCGCAAGCCCGCAGGTCGGAAGTGCCGGACACGCCAGCGCATGCTGCCGGATTGCCGAGACGGCAGCCGGATCACCGACGCCGTGCGCACGCAACAGCGCGTCGATCGCCGCGCGCTCGTCGGCGGCGACGTCGACGAGCAGCAGTTGCTGTCCCGCCGTCGCGACGAACGTGACCTCGCGCTCGGCCAGCGCGCGCAGCGCGCTCTTGAGCCGCACCGCGAGCGTGTCGGCGATGCGCCCGCTCGCGACGTGCAGGCCGTAGAACCAGCGGCCGTCGCCCTGCGCGTGCCAACCGAAACGCGCGACGTCGCGCCACGCCGGCAGCGGCCGCCACGGCTCGATCGCGAAGCCGGCGACCCGCTCGACCTCGCGCCGGAACCAGTCGACGCCGCGATCGGCGATCAGGTACTTGAGCCGCGCGTGACGGCGATCGGTGCGGTCGCCGTGGT